>DATAAG010000301.1:0-6760 GCA_036260235.1 Longimicrobium sp. | reverse complement strand
CGGGGAGGGGGGCGCCTGCCCCTCGCACCGAGGCCTCGATGCGGGGCGCCTAAGATAACGAGGCGCGACCCCCGGGGTCAGGGGCCGCGCCAAAGCGGTCAGCGTAGCAGAGTGATACGCGCGGACCGCTTCCTCGAACGGCCGGACCGGCCCGCGCGCCCCGCCCCGCCGGCACCCACCGAACCCGAAGTACACACCCTCTCCCACGCGGTTGTGGGAGAGGGTGGCGAGCCTCAGGCGAGCCGGGTGAGGGCCCCCCGCCGGCCCTACGGCATCTCCGTCTTGCGGCGGTCCTTGTCCTCGCCGGGGCGGTTGCCGTACATCGACTCCTCGTCGATCTGCGGCACGTCCTGGTCGGAGGCTACCCGGTCGCGGCCGTGCGCGTTGGCGGGCATCGCGGGCACCTCGTTGGGCGCCTGGGTGCTGTCCTGCACCTGCGCGCCGCGGTCGTTCTCCGTCACGTGCGGCGGGTGCACCTGCGACGACGCGGCATCGCCGATCTCCTTGCGCGGTCCCGGCCCCGCGTCGCGCTCCGTGGTCATGCGCCCACCCCTTCGTCGCGCGGGTCGGTGTTGCCGCGGCGCTCGCGCTCCTTCCCCTCGTCGCTGGCGCCCTCCTCCATCCGCTCGCCCGCGCGCGCGTGCACGCTGGGCGCCGGCTTGCCGGGGTTGAAGGGCATCCCCGACGCCGCGGCGGATTCCGCCAGCTGCTCGCGGTCGTGCTGGACGGTGTCGTCCAGGCTGCTGTTGCCCTGCCCCGTCTGCGGCAGGTTCTTGTAGTCCGTCGCGCCGCCCTCGCGCGGGTCGATGTTGTGCTGGTCGGGTCGCTTGCCGCCCATGATCGCGATCTCCTGGTCTGCGGGTCGCAAATGCTTGGGCGGAAAGGTGATTCAGGTTCCGTGCCGGGGAGGAGGAGTGCGTGAGTGCGTGAGTGCGTGAGTAGCGGGGGCAGGCACCGGGCCCAGCGATTGAAATCGCCGCAACGACTACGCACTGTCGGCCTTCGCCGACACCACCCCGCCGGCTTCGCGGCACGATCCCACTCCCCTCTCCCGCGCAGTTTGCGGGAGAGGGGTCGGGGGTGAGGGGCTCGCGCGAAGTGCGGCGCCGTTCTCCCCCTCTCCGCGAGGAACGAGCGGGGAGGGGGCCGGGGGGAGGGGCCCCCCGCGGGCGCAGCGAGATGCCTGTCGCACCGCCTCGATCCCCCTCAACCTCCCCCAGGGGTTTTTGGGGGAGGTGCGAGCCTAAGCGAGCGGAGGGGGCGCTGCGGACGCAGCTCGGAGCCGCACTCACGCACTCAAAAACTCCGCCCCATCCTGATGTATCCCACCGGCTGCGGCCGCGCGCGCCCGCCGGCGAGGTCCACCTCGCTCAGCGGCACCCCGAAGCCCGCGACCAGCGCCGCGTCGCCGTAGAAGAAGAAGGTGAGGTCCACCCCCAGCTCCGCGCCCACGGAAAAGAGCGGCCGCGCGTCGCGGCGGGGGGCGATCACCCGCGGGCAGTCGTCCAGGCACCACGCCGCGCCGCCGTCCGCGAACACGGTCCCCCACAGCCGGTCCACGAACGCCGGCACCAGCCGGTACCCGCGCTCCACCAGCGCCAGGGGATGGCGGTACTCCACGCTGGCGGCCACGGCGCGGTCCCCCAGCTGCGCGCCCTCCGCGTATCCCCGCACCGGAAAGTCCAGCTCCCCGCCGATCCCCAGCCCCGCCCCCAGCGGCGAGCCCACGCCGCTGGCGTACAGCCCGCCCACCGAGAAGCCGGGACTGCGCGACCCCACGTCCGCCGCCGCCATCAGCCGCGCGGCCAGCACCGGCCGCGCGAACCCCGTCCGCCCGAAGTGGTCGTACCGCTGCGTGCGCCCGGCGACGCGCACGTAGCCGCGCGGCTCCGTCTCGTCCGGCAGGGCGCGGCTGTAGCGGCGGCCTTCCACCGTCAGGCTGTTGGTCCACCCCTCTTCCTGGCTGATGGAGAAGTCGTAGCGCCGCGCCGTCGACCGCCCGATGGTGACCACCGCGCCCAGGTCCGGCGCCAGCTCCGGCACCGCCACGCCCCCCGCCGCGCTCTCGTCGTCCCACGAAAAGCGGCGGCGGCGCAGGTTGATCCCCGCGCTCACCCAGCTGAAGGAGCGAAAGCGCGGCCGGGTGAAGGTGGCCACCAGCGAAGCGCTGGTCTCGCGCTCCAGCAGCGCCGTAGGGATCGGCTCGTCATCGGGCCCCTCGAGCGTCCCCGCGGCGGCGGCCACGTCCCACTCCTGGAACGCCGACGCGCCGATCACCGGCCGCCCCAGCCCCGCGTAGCCGTACGCCAGCAGCCCCTCCGTCCGGCCCTGCTCCGCACGGACGGTCGCGGACGCGGCGTAGGTGTGGCGGTTCAGGATGTCGCTCCCCGCGATCGCGATCCCGTACGCCGTCCCCAGCACGTCGTCCGGCGTATAGACGGGGCTCCACGTCGTCGGCGGGAGGGTGCGCCACGGGGTGTAGGGGCGGGCGGGGCCCTCTTCCCTCGCCGCGTACCGCGACGGGTCGGCCGCGGGGGGCGCGTGGCGGGCGTCCAGCAGCGGCGCCGGGCGCCACGCGGCGGGATCGAACGGGACGCGGGCGACGTGGTAGCCGTCGGAGCGGTACCAGGCGAAGGCGATCCACCGCCCGTCCGGCGAGACGTCCGGCTGGAACGCGCCGGTCAGCAGGCTGGTCACCTGCAGCAGGCGCCCGGCGGAAAGGTCGTACGCGTACAGGTTGGGGATCCCCGTCCGGTCGGACGAGAAGAGGACGTAGCGCCCGTCCGGCGACCACGCCGGCGTCATGTCCAGCGCGCGGTCCGCCGTCAGCTCCCGGACGATGCCGCCGGCGGTGTCCATCACCACCACGTCGTACAGCCCGCCGGTCCGCTGCCGCGACACGGCGATCCGGTCCCCCTGCGGCGACCACCGCGGCGAGGCCCACCACACGTCCGTCTCCGCCCGCGCCAGGGTGCGGCGGATCTCGCCCTGCCCGTCCGCGACCACCAGCGCCGTCCGCCCGAACCCCGTCTGCACCGCCAGCACCCGTCCGTCCGCCGCCACGTCCGGCTCCGTCAGCCGCCCGCGCCGGGTGAGCCGGTCCACGTCCCCGTCCAGCGCCACCCGGTACAGGTCGCTGTAGATGCGATACGGATCGACCGCGTCCAGCTGCGCGGTGATCAGCCCGCTCCCGTTCGGCAGCCACGCCAGCGGCCCCACCGTCTTCCGCGCCGCGATGGTCTCGATGGAGCCGTCCGGGTGCCAGACGTGCGTCGCCGCGTCGTCCCGCCCGGTGGACTGCGCGAACGCCAGGCGGGTCCCGTCGGGCGACCAGCGCGGGTGCATGGTGTTGCGCCCCTCGCGCGTGAGCAGCTCCGGCTCCGTGAGCCCGGCCGAGCGGAGCGAATCCGCCAGCGCGCCGTACGCCGCCTGCAGCGAGTCGCGCCACTCCCGCCACGCCTGTGAGAAGGAGATGCCGTACGCATCAGCCGCCGCGTCGTCCACGAAGAAGGGGATCCAGCGCCCGCCCACCTCGCGGACGAACGCGCCCGCCCGCTCCGGACCGAAGCGCCGGGAGAGGTACTCGGCGAACATCGACCCGTAGACATAAGCGGAGTTGCCGGCGGGCCAGCGCTCCGGCCGCCCCGTCACCCGGTCGATGGTGAAGAAGCGGTCTTCCAGGATGGCCGTGCGCAGCACCATCTCGTGAAAGCTCCCCTCCACGCGCCCCGCGCCGGTGAGCCGCGACTCCAGGTACGTCGCCAGCCCCTCCGTGGTCCACTGCGGCACGGCGGCGCTGGGAAAGAGGAGGGGCGTGCGGCCCAGCACCCTGCGCACGGAGCGGATGGTGGGGCTGGCGTAGTCCAGATGGTGCACGTGGGCCAGCTCGTGGCTCACCACCAGCTCCACCCAGTCGGTGGAGTACGCCAGCGACGGCTCGCTGACCGGCGCGTGCGCGTAGATGACGATGCGGTTGCGCGGGAACAGGTTGGCCAGGCCGTTGGCGTAGTCCAGGTTGTCGGCGATCACCAGGTGCACGCGCTCGCGGGGCGGCTGCACCAGCGCCTCGCTCAGCAGCGTGCGCGCCTCCTCCGCCTGCGCGGCGGCGCGGCGGGCCAGCGCCTCCAGCCCGTCCTGGTAGTGCACCTGGAAGTGCGGCGTGTCGAACGTCCACCACCGCGCGTCCGGCGCCACCTGCGCCCCCGCGCGGGCGGGAGCGAGCGCGGACGGCAGGATGACGGACAGCGCGAGAAGAAAGGCCCGCAGTCGGGTCATGGGATGTTCGTGGATGGATTTCACGCTCTGGATGGATTGTCAACTGGAGGATCTTGCGAACCGTGCGGCCCCCGCGCCACGCCCCTCCGCTCGCCGAGGCTCGCACCTCCCCCAAAAACCCCTGGGGGAGGTTGGGGCGGGTGCCGGGCTCGTGCTGTTGGTCCCGGTCATGTGCCGCCCGCCGGGGCCCCTCCCCCCGGCCCCTCTCCCGCAACCTGCGCGGGAGAGGGGAGCTGGTTCCGGCGCGGTGCGGCCTCAGCGCCGCCAAGGTGCCGTTTGTCCGCGAAGGCGGACAGCGTGTCGTCGTTGCGGCGACTTCAGTCGCTGGGGCGCGGGGCCCTTCCCCCTGGCCTGACCCGGCTTCCCCGTACCTCCGGGGCCTACCGAGCGCTCATCACGATGGACTGGGCGTGCAGGCGGAGGAACGCTTCGATGGCACGGAAGTGGGCGCGGGCGATGCGCTCGTGCACCGCGGGGTCGCGCAGCGCCGCCTCCTGCTGCGGCACCATCAGGAACATCGTCTCGGTGAGCACGGACGGCATCCACGTGGGCCGCACCAGCGCCAGGTCCGCCCGCGCGATCCCCAGGTCGCGGAGCCCGAACTCCCGCAGCAGCTCTCGCTGCATCTCCCGGGCGAGCAGAAGCGACGGCGGCTGGTTGTAGAACACGCTGGTGCCGTTGTTCTCCCACGGGTTCACCCCGTCGGGGAACGCGTTGTTGTGCACCGACACCAGCAGGTGCGCGTCCCACTCCGTCGCGCGCTGCGGCCGCACCCCCAGCTCCACCGCCTGCGTGTCCGGCCGCGTCTCCAGCACCTCGGCCCCGGCCTCGCGCAGCATGCGCACCAGGTGCTTGCTGATCGCCAGGTTCGCCTCCGCCTCGGTGAGCCCCGTGGGGCCGATCGCCCCGCCCGGCGGGTGCCCGGCATCGACCGCGATGCGCGCTCCGCGCAGCGGAAAGTGCATGTGGATGGGCGGCGCCCGGCGCACCCGCACCACCAGGTTCCCCGCCGGGTCCCAGAACGCGCGCCATCCCCAGACGTTCTCGTGCGTCTCCAGCCGCACCACGAACAGGTCGTCGCGCTCCTGGCGCCACTCCACGCGATGGGCCAGGCGATCTTCCGTGCCGTAATGCACCCAGTTGGCCCGCGACTCCGCGCCGTACACGCGGATTTCCAGCGCCCCCGGCTCCCACCGCACCTCGAAGGGCAGCCGCGCGCTGGTCGCCAGCCGTACGTCCACGTGCGCCGGCTCCGGGTCCACCCGCACCGTGCCGACCGTCCCCGCCGCCGGCGGCGCGCCTTCCGGCATCAGCCGCACGTCCGCCGCGGCCACCCAGACGGAAAGGTCGCTGGTCAGCCGCACGCGGTACGCCCCCTCGCGCTCGCCGGTGACGGTCAGCAGGGTGCCGTTGGGAAAGGTCCAGTGGTACGGCGTCCCGCTCCCCGGGATGGCCGTG
Organism: Longimicrobium sp.; assembly: GCA_036260235.1. Taxonomy (GTDB): domain Bacteria; phylum Gemmatimonadota; class Gemmatimonadetes; order Longimicrobiales; family Longimicrobiaceae; genus Longimicrobium. The sequence goes on along the minus strand of DATAAG010000301.1, from coordinate 1,027 downwards.
CCGATGGCGAATCCACCCGGCCGGTTCGCCGAGGCGACGGCCAGCCGCGTCTCTCCCTCGCGCAGCACGCCCACGTTCAGCGGCAGCGGCGCGCGCACGGGGTCGCCGGTCCCCGCAAAGAGCTCGATGATGGCGCCGCCCGTCGCCGCGTCCTGCGAGGCGAGCGTGGGCGGCGCAACTCCCTCCGCAACGTGGCGCAGGGGGACGGTGATGGGAAAGGTGCCGGCGTACTCCGAGACTTCGCGCGCCGCGACCGCCTGGTCCTGCATGAACCCCTCGGCGCGCTCCACCACGCGCGTCTCCGCGAGCGGATACGTGCTCCCGTCGGGAAGCCGGACCTGTGCGCGCCCGCCCGGCGCGCCGCGGAAGCGCACCGTCACCCGCTCTCCCGGGTAGCCGCTGATCGTCCCGCGCGGCGTGATCGACCCCACGTTCATCCCCGACGCCGCGGGGGCGGCCGGCGCGGGGACGCGGACGCGCCGGGTCAGCTCCGCCGTCTGCCCCCCCGCGGATGCGCGCAGCCGGTAGACGCCGTCCCCGGGAACGGGAAGGAAGGCGAGGAAGGCGCCGTTGGGGGCCACGTCCACCGGGGCGCCGTTGATGGTGAGCGCCGCCCCGCCCGTCCCCACCTCGCCGAAGATGAAGTTGCTGTCCGCGGCCGTGATCGCCGCGTTCTCCCCGGGATACATCACGGAGATGCGAAGCGCGCCCGTCCGCGCGGGCACGGGCGGCAGGTCGTTGCGGATCGGCGGATCAACGCCGGGAGTCGTGGTGGTCGGCACCTGCGGATCAGCGGGAGGCGGCGGCACGGGAGCGGGGGCGGTGCCGGGCTTGGCCCCGCACCCCGCCAGCAGCACAAGGCTCACGAGGACGCCCGGACACCTGCGGATCATCATCCTCCTGCTCCCCCATGGTTCCCGTTCACCCGTCAGAGGCCCTCCCCCCGGCCCCCTCCCCTCGCAAACCGCGCGAGGAGAGGGGGAAAACTGCAGCAGCGTTGCGCTTTGCGCGAACCCATCCCCCTCCA
>DATAAG010000300.1:0-1939 GCA_036260235.1 Longimicrobium sp. | reverse complement strand
GACCTTCCCCATCGTCATCTCCCCGCACGACGCCGGCGTGCTGTACGTCGGCTCGCAGCACCTGTGGCGCAGCACCAACGAGGGGAGCAGCTGGGAGCGCATCTCCCCCAACCTCACCCGCTCCGATCCCGCCACCCTGGGCCCCTCGGGCGGGCCAATCACGCTTGACCAGACGGGGGTGGAGACGTACGGCACCATCTTCACCATCGCCCCGTCACCCCTCGAGGTGGGGACGATCTGGACGGGCTCGGACGACGGGCGGGTGCACGTCACCCGCGACGGCGGGGGCACGTGGACGGACGTCACCCCGCGCGAGCTGGGCGACTTCAGCCGCATCAGCCTGATCGAGGCGTCGCCGCACGCGGCGGGGCGGGCGTACGTGGCCGCCAACCGCTACCAGCAGGACGACCGCGCCCCCTACGCCTACCGCACCGAGGACTACGGGCGCACCTGGACCCGCATCACCCGCGGCATCGCGCCGGACGACTTCGTGCGCGCCGTCCGCGAGGACCCGCAGCGCCCGCGGCTGCTGTACGCGGGGACGGAGCACGGCATCTACGTCTCCTGGGACGACGGCGCCAGCTGGCAGTCGCTGCGGCTGAACCTGCCGGACGTGCAGGTGGCCGATCTCGTCGTCGAGAAGAACGACCTGGTAATCGCCACGCACGGCCGCTCGTTCTACGTGCTGGACGACATCGCGCCGCTGCGGCAGATGACGCGGGAGATCGCGGCCGGCCGCGGCGCGCACCTCTTCCGCCCCGCCGACGCCGCCCGGGCGATGGACCCCGGCGTGGCCGTCTACTACACGCTGGCCGCCCCGGCGCAGCGGGTGACGCTGGAGTTCCTGGACGCGCGGGGGAACGTGGTGCGCACCTTCACCGGCACCCCGGCCGACACGGTGCGGCGCCAGGGCGCGGGGGCCGGCGGACTTCCCGGGGATCATCCTGTGGGCGGCGCAGCTGCAGGGCCCGCGCGCGCTGCCGGGGACGTACCGCGTGCGGCTGACGGTGGACGGGCAGGCGCAGACGCAGGAGTTCCGCGTCGTCCCCGACCCGCGCAGCACGGCCACGCCGGCGGACCTGGAGGCGCAGTTCGCGCTGGCCATGCGCGTGCGCGACCGCACCAGCGACGCCAACCGCGGGGTCATCAGGATCCGCGGCATCCGGGCGCAGGTGCAGGACCGGCTGGGCCAGACGCAGGACGCGCGCATCCGCGCCCTGGCGGACTCCATGATGGCGCGCCTGACCGCCATCAAGAACGAGCTGTACCAGACGCGGCTGCAGGCCAACCAGGACCCCCTGAACTTCCCGATCCGGCTGAACAACAAGCTGGCGGCGCTGCTGGGGGTGATCGAGAGCGCCGAGGCGGCGCCGACCCGGCAGACGTACCAGGTGCTGGACGAGCTGTCGGCGCGGCTGGACGTGCAGCTCGCGGCGCTGAACGCGGTGGTCACGGGCGACCTGCCGCGGCTGAACGCCCTGCTGCGCGCCCGCCGCCTGCGCCCCATCGACCCCGACCTCCCGCCGCCGCCCCCGCCCGCCGACGAGCGCCGGGAGGGGGAGGACGATGCGGAGGAGGGGGAGGAGGGCGAAGAGCGGGAGTGGTGAGGGCCCGTTGCTGCGCGACGGGGGGCCCTCTCCCCCGCCGTCTGCGCCGCTCGTTCCTCGCGGCTCGACGGCGACCCCTCCCCCAACCCCGGGGGAGGGGTTGCACGGGCAGGGTCTCAGCGATGTCGATTGGTGTCGTGCGAAGGGTGGCGCCCCCGATCCCCGGCCCGTCCCCCGCAAACTGCGTGGGGGAGGGAGATGCAGGGCGGGGCCGTTCCTCATCAACCGGGTGTCCAGAAAGGGAGAGTTTTCCCCCTCGCCGCTGCGCGGGGGCCCTCTCCCCCGCCGCCTGCGCCGCTCGTTCCTCGCGGCTCGGCGGCGACCCCTCCCCC
>DATAAG010000299.1:0-10081 GCA_036260235.1 Longimicrobium sp. | reverse complement strand
GTGGGCGGGATGGGGAGGATGGTGCGGCGCTTCGTCAGCGGCCCGGTGGCGCTGCAGCTCCTGCTGGCCGCGGCGCTGGCGCTGTGGGTGTACGGCCGGCGCTTCGGCGCGCCGCTGCCGCCGCCCGCGGCGCGGCGGCGCTCGCCGCTGGAGCACGTGGAGGCGCTGGCGGGCGCCTACCGGCAGGCGGGGGCGCGGCGCACCGTGCGCCGGCTGCTGCTGGCGGGGATGGCCCGGCGGCTGGGGCGGCGCGCCCCGCCGGACGAGCGCGCCGCGGGGGAGATGCTGGACCGGATGGCGCGGCAGAGCCCCGTGGGGCGCGAGGCCGCGGAGGCGCTGGAGCGGGAGTGGAAGCGCGGGGAGCCGGGCGACCTGGTGGCGCTCACCCGCGGCGTGGACCGGCTACTGGACGAGGTACGGCGATAGATGAGCACGCTCATGGACGGGACCATCGCGGGCGACCGCGCGCAGCGGGTGCTGGACGAGCTGGGGAAGGTCGTGCTGGGGCAGGACGACGTGCTCCGGCAGATGATGATCGCCCTGCTGGCCGGCGGCCACGCGCTGCTGGAGGGGGTGCCGGGAACGGCCAAGACGCTCTCCATCCGCGCCCTGGCGATGGCGCTGGAGCTGCGCTTCGGCCGGGTGCAGTTCACGCCGGACCTGATGCCCACGGACCTGATCGGCGTGAACGTGCTGGACGAGCTCAAGCGCGACTTCGCCTTCCACGCCGGCCCCATCTTCACCGACCTGCTGCTGGCGGACGAGATCAACCGCGCCCCGGCCAAGACGCAGGCGGCGCTGCTGGAGGCCATGCAGGAGCGCCAGGTGACGGTGGACGGGGTCACCCGCCCCCTCCCCGCCGGCTTCACCGTCTTCGCCTCGCAGAACCCGGTGGAGTACGAGGGGACGTATCCCCTCCCCGAGGCGCAGCTGGACCGCTTTCTCCTCAAGGTCGTGGTCGGCTACCCGGCCGCGGAGGCGGAGCGCGCGATCCTCGATCGCTACGTCGAGGGCTTCAGCGCGGACCGGGCGGACAGCTACGGCATCCGCCCCGTGCTGGGCGGGGGGGAGATCCTGCAGCTGCGCCAGGCGGTGGCCGCGGTGCACGTGGAGCCGGGGGTGCGCGACTACGTCACCCGGATCGTCCGCGCCACCCGCGAGGAGCCCAGCCTGGCCCTGGGCGCCTCGCCGCGCGCCGGGGTGGCGCTCTTCCTGGCCTCGCGGGCGGAGGCCTTCCTCTCCGGCCGCGACTTCGTGACGCCCGACGACGTGAAGGCGCTGGCGCTCCCCGTGCTGCGCCACCGCGTGGTCCTCACCCCGGAGGCGGAGGTGGAGGGACAGACGGTGGACCAGCGGCTCGCCGGGCTGCTGGGCACCATCCCCGCTCCCCGCGGCGCGGAGTGAGCCTTCTTCCCTCGCGCCGCTGGCTCCTGCTGCTGGCGGCCGCCGCCCCGCTCTTCCTGCTGAGCCCCGCGGTCGCCCTGGCGGTGGACCTGGCGCTGGTGCTCCTGCTGCTGGCGGACGGGCGGGGCGTTCCGGGTCCCGGCCGGCTGGACGCCACGCGACACGCGCCTCCGCGCATTTCCCTGGGCGCGGAGGCGGAGGTGGAGATCCGCCTGGACAACCGCACCGCCCGGCGCGTGCGGGTGCGGGTGACGGACGACCTGCCGCCGGTGCTGGAGCGCCGCGGCGACGACGTGGCGGACGTCTGGGTGACCGCCCGCCGCGAGGAGCCCGTCCGCTACACGGTGAAGACCGTGCGCCGCGGCGACGGCGTCTTCGGCGACCTGCACCTGCGCGTCGCGGGGCCGCTGGGGCTGGCGTGGCGGCAGCGCCGGGTCTCGCTGGCGGCGTCCGTGCGCGTGGTGCCGGGGGTGCTGGAGGTGAAGCGCTACCGGCTGCTGGGGCCGCGCAACCGCCTGCGCGAGGCGGGCTTCCGCAGCGTGCGCCAGCGCGGCGAGGGCGGCGCCTTCGAGAGCCTGCGCGAGTACGTGCGGGGGGACGATCCGCGGACGCTGGACTGGAAGGCGACGGCGCGGCGGGGAAGCCTGATCGTGCGCCAGTTCCAGCTGGAGCGGCGGCAGAACGTGATGATCGCCATCGACGCCGGGCGGCTGATGACGCAGAAGGTGGGGGAGCGCGAGCGGCTGGACTACGCGCTCACCGCCGCGCTCCTGCTGGCGGACGTGGCGCGCGTGCACGACGACGCCGTGGGGCTGCTGGTGTTCAGCGACAGGGTGGAGGCGTTCATCCCCCCCGCGCGCAACTCGCTCACCCGCCTGGCCGAGGCGCTGGGCGAGGTGCACGCCAGCATGGTGGAGCCGAACTACCCCGCCGCCTTCACCTACCTGGGGCGGCAGGTGCGGCGGCGGTCGCTGCTGGTGCTGTTCACCGACATCATCGATCCCCTGGCCAGCGCCGCGGTGGTGTCGCAGCTGAGCCGCGCGGCGGACCGGCACCTGCCGCTGGCAGTGGCCATCCGCAACCCGGACCTGGAGGCCGCCGCCGCGCTGCCGCCCACGGACGAGGCCGCCGTCTACCGCCGCGCCGCTGCGGAGGAGCTGCTGCAGGCCCGCGCCGCCGCCTTGGCCGCCATGCAGCGCGCCGGCGTGCTGGTGGCCGACACCCGCCCCGGCGACGCCGTCCCCGCCGTCGTCAACCGCTACCTGGACGTCAAGCGCCGCGGGATGCTGTAGGCACGTCGCGCAGAAGCCACGGGCTGAAGCCCGCGGCTATGAATGCCAGAAGCCCCGTCCCGGCGCCGCTGTCGCGTCGCCGAACGGGACTTCAACTGCTCGGGCTGGAGGCCGGTCGAATGCAACCGCTCCGGGATCCGGATCAACTCCAGAAGTCGCGGTCGCGCCAGTCCGCCGGAAAGCCCATCGCCGCCAGGGGCACGCACGGATAGCGGTCCGCGAGGGCGCAGAGACGCCGCTTCCACTCCGCCCCGCCGCCGATCACGTCCAGCAGCGCGCCCAGCACCACCAGGCGGGCGTAGAGCAGGTCCGTACGGCCCTGCTCGCCGCGGAGCCTGCGGGCGCCCACCGGCTGGTCCACGTGCATGGGCGCGTTCCACAGGCGGTTGTGGTGCGCGCACATGTTGCGCAGCAGGTTCAGCGAGCGGAACCACGAGCCCAGCACCGCTTCGTCGTACCCGAACCGCCGCGCGACCGCCTTGCGGTGCGCCACCTTGAGCCCGGAGAACAGCCGCGAAAGCGCGCCGTAGGTGATGGTCTCCATGATGGCCCAGATCGGCGCCAGCTCCGGCGTGCTGTAGCGCTGCTCGTAGTGGCGGATGGCGAGGTATCGCTTGTCGCGGCAGGCGGTCTGGTAGAACTCCACGAACGCGCCCAGCCGCTCGAAGTGCTGCGGGTCGAGAAAGAAGTGCGGCCCGTGCGCCACCGCCACCTCGCTCACGATCGCCGCCCGCAGCGCCACCTCGATGCGCTCGATGGCATCCAGGCACAGCAGCCGCAGCTCGCGGTCGAAGCTGTACAGGTGCAGCACGTCTTCGAACGCTGTGCCCGGAACGAAGTGCGGCTTGCCGGTGATGGGATCGGGGCGCTGGAACGACCGCATGTACGCCAGCAGCCGGTAGTATCCTACATATTCGATGCGGTGGAGCGCCGCGACGGGATCAGGAAAGTGCAGCCCTCGCGACTGCAGGTGCGCGAGGAGGTCGGACGGGCGGAGGGCGGGCTTGGTGTAGGGACGTCTCGCGTTGGGAGGCGCCACGGGCAGACGGAAGGTGGGGGAATGAACAAGCCCCCTGGTGCGCATCCGCCGGGCAGGACCCGTCGTCTAGGCGTGGGGGCTATTGTTGCCGAACAATCTACGCCGCCCTATTCCCGATGTCAAGGCCCAAAGCAAACGAAGTGAGCGGCGGCGAATCGGCTGCGTTGACGCCGCGAACCCAGGCTGTTCCCTCCGCACTCACGCACTCACGCACTCACGCACTCACGCACTCACGCCGTGGCCTCCATCCCCTCGCTGCGCAGCACCTCCACCTCGGACTCGCCGCGGATCTCCTCCTGGCGCGCCTGCACCAGCACCTCCAGCTCGCGCTCGCGCAGGTTGAGCGTGTACCCCGCGCCCACGATGCCCACCCGCAGATAGCTCAGGGTGAGCGGCTTGCCGTCCATGCACTCGTCTGCGTTGTCGAAGCGCACACCGCGGCCGTCCACGAACGTCACCGATCCCTTTCCCACCACCTCGCCCAGGTGGCCCTGCACCACCAGCGCCGTGTCCTCGTCGATCCCCAGCCCCAGCGTCTCGGGGTTCTGGGCGATGACCATGAACAGCCGCTGCAGCCGCCGGCGCTGGGTGAAGTGCGTGTCGATCATCGCCCGGAAGCCCAGCAGGCCGAACCCGGGGCCCAGGTGAAGGTCCTGCATCTGCCCGTACTCGTCGGGCTCGCCGCCGGCCAGGATGGTCTCGGTGAGCGCCGCCGCCCCCGCGCTGGTGCCGCAGACGGTGGCGCCGCCGGCGTACGCCTCGGCCACGGCGCGGTGCACCCGGGAGCCCGCCAGGGTGGCGACCAGGTGCACCTGGTCGCCGCCGCCGAAGAAGATGCCGTCCGCCTCCAGGATCATCCGGGCGATGCGGCGGTCCTGCGCGCGGTCGCGGCGGTCCACGATGGGGATCTCCACGTACGTGGCCCCGGCCCGCTCGAACGACTTCATCCACGCCCGCGCGGAGTCGCCGGGGTCCTGCGAAGCGGTGGTGATCCCCACGATCCTGCCGCCGTCCAGCGCGTTGCACTGGCGCAGAAAGGCTCCCAGCGCTTCGCCGGTGGGCTCGCAGGCGCCGCCGATGAGCACCAGGGTGCCGCCGCTGCGGTCCGTGCGCCGCCGGGTGGGCGACTCCTTTTCCCTTTCCTTTACGGCGCCGCGTGCGCCGCGTCCGTTCCTGGCCTGCCGCTCCATGCCTCTTCCCGTTCTGCCGCGCCCAGCTCGCGCAGCGAGTGCACCGCCAGCGCCGCCGCCACCTGCGCCCGCGGGTCCACGCCCTCCACCATCGCCCCGCCGTCCACCACCTCGCCCGCGGTCTCGATGAGGATGCGGCCGTCGCGCACCATGGCCACGGAGTGCGCCACCCGCGTGTCGCGCGCCGGCACCGCGTCCTCCGTGGAAAAGACCGCCACCCGGCACCCGGCGCGCCGCGCCATGTCCTGCACCTCCCATTCCGAACCGGGAAGGACCACGATGCCGTTCCGCTCCACCGCGTCCGCCAGCACGGAGACGAGCTGCAGGTTGCGCTCCTCCTGCCGGTAGCGGTCCGGCACGTCCTGCACGTCGCTGTCCAGGATGACGGCGATCTCCGACTGCGCGTACGGCACCCCCGCGTTCAGCAGGTACGAGGGCGCCACGTCCACGATCAGCTCCTCGTCGTCCACCCCCCGCCGCAGCATCTCCGCGCGCACCGCCGCCCGGTCGCCGCCGCCGGTGATGCCGCACAGCACCCGCTGCGTGAGCGCCGGCACGTCCGGCGTCTCGCTGAGCGCGCGCAGCTCGTTGACGGCGAACTCCACGTCGTGCAGCTCGCCCGCGAACGCCTTCTGCACCACGTCCAGCGCCAGCGCGGCCGCGCGCAGCCCCACCTCCGCGTGCAGGTGCTCGAAGACGACGGTGTATTCGCCCGGGCGGTCGCCGCCGCGGGCGCGGCCGTACCCCACGTCGTGCCCGATCATCGACTGCAGCTCCAGCCCGACGTGCTCGGCGATGTGCGGCGCGTACGTCCCCCGGCGCAGCCGCGTGACGAACCCGCCCCGCTCGCCGATGCTGCAGCGGTGCTCCCACAGCCCCGGCATGGCGGTGACCAGCGCGTCGGTGAAGCCGGGGACGTGCGCTGAGTGGATCTCCTCGTACGCGCCCACGGCTACGTCCAGGCGGGTGACGGGGCGGCTGCTCCAGAAGTTGGCCCCGCGCAGGGAGCGCAGGGTCACCAGGCGGATTTCGGTGTAGGGGTCCGGGTGCGGCATCGGGCGGACGGGCTCCGGGCGATCGGCGTCATCGTGCCGCGCCCTCCGCAAACCCGGCGCCGCGGCTGCGGGCGTCATACCGAATCCGGAAAAGAACAGGCTTCACACAGAGTCAGCAGAGTTAACCGAGCTTTCCCATGCCGTTTCCTCTGCTCCCACGGTCCTCCTCATATCAGCGGACGGCATGGCGCGTCGGCCGACGAGGCACGAGCCGGCGCAGGGTGTCGGAAACGGCAGAGGGATGGAAGCGCGGCAGGGGGCCATGAGAATTTTTTCGGGGGACGATGCGGTGCGCCGGATCGTCTCCGGAGCGCACTGGAGCAAGCCGCCCGGACCACCTGATGCGCGATCTTGCGAGCCATCTGGTCCTCCCATAGCCGGGAAGACGCCCCTCGCTCTCTCAAACGATCAAGGTTCATCTTCCGGGATCCGGGGATCAGTCCCGGCGATCGATCCGCTTCCGGCTGAAGGCGACGGTCCATCCCTCCGGGAGGGGCGGAAGCCGATACCAGCCGGAGAAGAAGCGTCCCGCGCGGCATCCGCCGTACCGCGTCACCATCACCACGCGGTACTCGCGGCGGGAGGCGGAGCGAAAGGCCTCCACGCCGAACCGCGCATGGCAGTCCCCGCCGATGCGCACGTGGACGTACAGGTCCCGCCCCAGCGCGGGGAACTGCGACGCGTCGCAGCCGGGAAAGCGCTCGATGGCGCGCAGCTCCGCGCCGTCGCGCACCACGCGCAGGCCGATGGGATCACACTCCGTCCACAGCCATTGCGCCGGGAGCGGCTCTGCGTCCGCGGCCACCTCGAGGGAATCTTCGGGCAGCCCATAGTCGCCGGGCTGCGCGGCCGCGGGGATGGAGACCAGCACCGCCACCGCCGCGATCAGCATGCGCGGACGCAGCCATCCGCCTCGCTCGTCCATCGTCCGCCTCGGGCGGGGGGAACAGGAGGAACCCGCGCCGTCTACCGGCCGGCTTGCGCGAAGGTTCCTGCCGCGCCATGGGCGACTCCACGTGAAGCGAGACCGGTCCGGCGGACATCCGCCGGGCCGGTCTTCCACTGTAACCTGTAACCTGTCCCCTGTAACCTCTCCCCCTCACACCGCCGCCTGCCCGTCCGCGTACCGCTGCACGTGCGCCAGCACCGGCGGCACCTTGTCGGCCAGCACCATGATCAGGTCACCGTCCTGCCGCTCCGCCATGGCCCGGTCCACGGCCTCCATCTCGTCCAGCACCGTCTCGATGGCGTCGCCGTGCATCCCGCCCTCGCGCAGGCCGTCGATCACCAGCTGCGCCACCTCACCGTGCGGCCTGCCGCGGGTGTCGGTGTCTTCCTTGACGATGACGCGGTCCAGCGAGGCGCACAGCCGGCCCAGCCCGCGGATGTCCTCGTCGCGGCGGTCGCCGGGGGCGGTGATCACGCCCACGCGCCGGCGGGCGGGGATCTCCGTCACCATCTCCACCAGCCCCTCCACGGCCGCCGGGTTGTGCGCGTAGTCCACCAGCACCCGCGCGTTGCCGATCCGCATCAGGTTCAGCCGCCCCGGCGTCATGGACGGCGACGGGAAGAAGGAGAGGAGCCCGGCGCGGATGGTGTCGTACCGCACCCCCTGCACGTACGCCGTGGCGATGGCCGCCAGCACGTTCTGCTGCTGGAAGCGGGCGGCGCCGCCCATCATCAGCGGCACCTCGCGCACGGTGGCGATGGGAATGCGCAGCCGCCCGCGCCGGATGACGAACTCGCCGTCCTCGATGCGGGCCCCGATGCCGCCCCGCTCGATGTGCTCGTCGAAGAGCTCGTTCTCCCCCGGCGCGGCAGTGGAGAAGAGGACGATGTCGCCGCCGCTGCGCTCGCGCATGGCGTAGACCAGCGGGTCGTCCGCGTTCAGCACCGCGTGCCCCTCGCGCTTCACCACCGCGGGGACCACAGACTTGACCTCCGCCAGCTGCTCCAGGGTGTTGATCCCCCGCAAGCCCAGGTGGTCGGCGGCGATGTTGAGCACAACGCCCACGTCCGCCTCGTCGAAGCCCAGCCCGGCGCGGATGATGCCGCCCCGCGCCGTCTCCAGCACGGCCACGTCCACCGTCGGATTCGACAGGATGATGTTGGCGGAGAACGGGCCCGTCATGTCGCCCTCCATCACCAGCCGGTTCTGGAGGTAGACGCCGTCCGTCGTGGTGAAGCCCACCGTCTTGCCCGTCTGGCGGAAGAGGTGCGCCGTCAGCCGCGTCGTCGTGGTCTTGCCGTTCGTCCCCGTGATGGCGATGACGGGGATGGTGTACGGCTGCCCCGGCGGGTACAGCATCTCGATGATGGGCCCGCCCACGTAGCGCGGCGTCCCCTCCGTGGGATGCGTGTGCATCCGCAGGCCCGGCGCCGCGTTCACCTCGATGATCACCGCCCCGTTCTCGCGGAAGGGAACGCTGATGTCCGGCGACAGCACGTCGATGCCGGCGATGTCCAGCCCCACCACGCCGGCCGCCATCTCGCACGCCGTTACGTTGTCGGGGTGGATCTCGTCCGTGCGGTCGATGGAGGTGCCGCCCGTGGACAGGTTCGCCGTCGCGCGCAGGAAGACCCGCTCCCCCGGGGCGGGGACGGTGTCGCACGACCGTCCCTGCGTCGCCAGGAAGGCGGCGGTCGCCTCGTCGTCGGGCAGGCGGGTGAGGGTGCGGGAGTGGCCCTTGCCGCGGCGCGGGTCCTGGTTTGCCGCGCGGATGAGCTCCGCGATGGTGCGGCGCCCGTCGCCCACCACGTGCGCGGGCACCCGCTCCGCCACGGCCACCACCCGCTGGTCCACCACCAGCACGCGGTAGTCGCGCCCGGTGACGAACTGCTCGATCACCACGCGCCGCGAGTAGTCGCTGGCCACGTCGAAGGCGCGGCGGACGGCGTCGTCGTCGTTCAGGGCGCCGGAGATGCCGCGGCCGTGGCTGGCGTCCAGCGGCTTGATGAGGACGGGCCAGCCGATCTCGTGCGCCGCCTCCAGCGCATCCTCCACCCGGGTGGCCGTGCGCCCCTCCGGCACGGGAAGGCCGATGGCGCCCAGCACGCGGCGGGTGTCGTCCTTGTCCTGCGCGATCTCCACCCCGATGGCGCTGGTGTAGTCGCTCATCGCGGCCTGCACGCGGCGCAGGTTCCTTCCGAGCCCGAGCTGGACGAGAGAGCCGCTGTTCAGCCGGCGGACGGGAATGCCGCGCCGGCGCGCCTCTTCCACGATGGCCGCGGTGGAAGGGCCCAGGCGCACCGACTCCAGCAGGTCGTGCAGGTCCTCGACCACGGCCTCCACGTCGTACGGTTCGCCGCTGATGCAGGCGCGCACCAGGCGCACGGCCTCGCGCATGGCCTCGAGGCCCACCTCCTCTTCCTCGTAGGCCACGATCAGCCACCACACCCCGGGGTCGCCGGACTCCACCACGCGGCCGAACGACACGTCGGTGCCGGCGAGCGTCTGCAGCTCCAGCGCGACGTGCTCCAGGATGTGCGGCAGGTGCGTCCCCTCTTCCAGCCGCTCCAGGAAGCCGCCCTCCGTGCCGCGGGAGCAGGGGTGCTCGCGCAGCGTGGGGAGCAGCGACATCAGCCGCTGGTTGAAGCCGGGGATCTCCGTGGAGGGCACGTCTTCCAGCGCGCCCAGCGTAAGGTCGCAGGCGATGACGGGGGCCAGGCGCCAGAAGTTTGGGCCGCGGACGGCGCGCAGCCGCGCGATGCGCAGCTCTCCGGGATCGAACCCGGTGTCGCGCGCCAGGGCCTCGCCGAGGACCGTCGACATGAGGAGATGGGGATTCGCGGGAATCGCGTGTGGGTGGAGATCAGCGGCCGGGCCGTGAGCGCTCCCATGTGTCGTCCGCGCGCGGCGCGCCGCCGCGTGCGGGCGCGGGCTGCGCCGCCGGGCGGCGCGCGGAGTCGCAGTCGATGCGGCGCGCGAAGCGGCGTTCCTCCTGGTGTGCCGGGCGGGCGGGGTCGCCCATCCTGCGGTCGTGCTCTCCTGCCGTGAACAGCATCATGCACCTTCGCAATCGTTCGTTCCTGCGGGGCATCGGGACGGCTGCCCCGCGAGCGGAAAAAGGGCACGAAGCGTACCAGATCGGGCTCAGGCCC
>DATAAG010000298.1:0-6775 GCA_036260235.1 Longimicrobium sp. | reverse complement strand
TAGCAGAGGGAGTTTCAGTCCCTTCTTCAGGGGGCTTCCAGCCCCGGGACGTTTCAGCAGGCTTTAGCCTGTCCAGTGCCGCTTTCAGCGGCCCAACAACCCACCGGCTTTAGCCGGTGGTCGTTTAGTCTGCTGACTCTGTGTGAGGCCCTTCTTCTTCAGCCCGCCGGGCTGGAGCGCAGGTGGATGCGCACGTCGCCCAGGTCGAAGCGGCCGTTGCCGTTGCCGAAGAGGTCCGCCGCCACCTGCTCCTCGTTCGTGAGCGGCGTGGTGCCCAGGTACGGGCCCAGCAGCCGGTCCTGCGGGAACACCGTGCGGCGGAAGAGGCCGACCTGCGCCTGCCCGCCCGCCACGACGATGCTCAGCGCCAGGTTGGACGGCTCGCCGGAGTTCAGCCGCAGCGAGGGCGTGGTGGCGTCGCTCAGGATGCGCGTGCCGGTGAACACGTCCCCCGCCACGCCGCGGTTGCCGCCCTCCTCCGCCGTGCGCAGCAGCGCGCCGTCGCCGTCCGCCTCCTTCAGCGAGACGTGGTAGATGCGCGGGCAGGTGGCGCACGGCCGCAGCGGCCGCGCGGGCTCCACGTGGTAGATCAGCACCCCGTTCGCGGGGAGCCCGGCATCGAACCCCGTGTTGGGGCGGTACTCCAGCAGCAGGTACTCCTGCAGGCCGCGCAGGGGGATGCGCAGCGTCCTTCCCGTGGACTGCACGGGCGGCAGGGTGAACAGCTGGGCCGCGGCGTCGCCGGCCGCCACCTCGTCGCTCCACCCCATGATCCGCTTCTCGTACGCCCCCATGTGCGACGGCCGCTGCACGTCAACGAAGGTGGAGCCGTCGCCGCACCCCCACGAGCCCGCCGCCATCAGCGCGAAGCACCCCATCACCCAGCGGCGCTGCGTGGGGAGGATGCCGCCCACCGGGTGGTAGAAGTCCGGCAGCCCGAACGCGTGCCCCGTCTCGTGCGCGATGGTGGCGATGGTCTGCGGAGCGCCGTCGCAGTCCACCACGCTCTGCATGATGTAGTCGTCCACCCCGACCGGCTGGCCGTTGGGCCGCAGGTCGTTCGTCATCCACGGCTGGTGGCCCTCCGTCCAGTTGCGGACGGTGGAGCGGTGCGGCCACGGGCCATAGCTGCCGCCGCTGCCGCACGACGCCGCGACCTCCGCGTACTGGAAGACGGTGATGTCCACCAGCCCGTCGTCGTCGCCGCTGTTGGGGACGCCGTCGGGGCCGTCGTTGTCGTACTGGCCAAAGTTGACGGTCGCGTCCAGCTGGGCCAGCGCGTCCAGCATGTACGGCCCCAGCTGCGCGTCGCCGCCCAGCCCCATCGTCGATCCCACCGTCGTCGTGCGGGTGGCGCCGGTGCGCACCCAGGGGAACACGGTGCCGGTCACGCTCACCTTTCCCCGGCTCATCTCCCGGTAGAACTCCGTCAGGTTCCCCAGCGGGTTCTGTCCGAAGAGCTGCTGGTGCGTGGTCGCCGACGAGAGCGGCGGCTCGGGCGAGTCGGAGAAGAGCGCCATCACCACCGCCATCCGCATCTCCCCCTCCGAGGGAAGGACGGCCGCGCTGACGCCGCCGGGAACGCCCGGACGGCTCCCCGAAAGGTCCACGCGCCGCGGGTGCCGGAACTCGAAGAAGTCCGGGTCGCGGCGCACGCGCTCGTAGTAGCCGGCGGGGAGGGGAATGCCGCGGGCCGCGGCCGCCGTCTCGATGTCCGCCGACTGCGCCCGCGCCGTCGCGCCCGGGATCGCCGAGATGGCGCCCGCCACGGCCAGGAGGGAAAGGAGCCTGTGCATCGTCATCGCGTCCTCCCTTCTATCGGTCGAAGGTGACGCGGTAGCCGCTGACCGACGCCCGCGGCTGGTCGCTCCCGTCGGCCACCTCCACCACGCGCGCCGCCGGCGGCTGCTGGCCGCGCGCCATGGTGACCTTGAACTCGATGTCGCCCGCCGTCTGGCGCACCAGCACCACGCGCGTGGTGTTCCCCGACGACGTGGCGAACAGCTGGCCGGACGTGGAGGTCACGGACTCGATCCCCGGTCCGGTGAGCTCGATGGCCGCCGCGCCCTCCGCCCCGTTGGGCGACTCGAGGACGGCGAGGTACTCGCCGCCGGCGTCCGAGCCGGTGCCGCCGCGCTCGCACGCGGCCAGGGCCAGGAGGGCGGGGAGGATGGGGATGGGGGTTCGCAGGCGCATGAGGGCAACGCGGATGATGAAGGATGCGGACGCGGGGTCTCCGCGGGCGCCGGGACGGCGCCCTGGAGCATGAATGCGCCACGGACGCCAAAGGTGACAACGCGTGGGGGCGGAAACCTTTGACATCCGTGCGCGGGTTGCGCGGCGGTGCGCGCGGCGCCTATGCTTGCAGCCGTCCGCCCCCGCGTGCGCTTCCCGATCCGCTCCCGTGTGACCCAGCCCGATCCGTCCGGCCCAGATCGTCCGCTGACCATCGGCATCTGCACCCGCGACCGGCCCGAGTCGCTGCTCCGCTGCCTGCGCTCCGTGCGCCACGCCGCGGAGGTGACGGACGCGGTGATCGTCGCCGACGACGCCTCCGCCCAGCCGGTGGAGCAGGCGGTCCGTCAGGCGCTGGGGGGCGATGCGCCCGCCGGGCTGAAGATCCTCCGCAACCCGGAGCCGATCGGCCCCACCGCGGGGCGCAACCGCATCGCGCGGGAGGCGCGGACGCCGTTCATCCTCTACCTGGACGACGACGCGGTCCTCCTCGGCGCGGAGTCGGTGCGGGCGGGGCTGGCGGTGCTGCAGGCGGATCCCGCCGTCGCCGTGGTCGCCTTTCCGCAGGCGGACGAGAACGGGCGCCTGTACCCCCCCGGCGCGCAGCCGTCGCCGGCCACGGAGCCGGTGCGGGTGCAGGCGTTCATCGGCTTTGCCCACATGGCGCGGCGGGACGCGGTGGTGCAGGCGGGCGGCTACCGCGAGCTGCTGCAGTTCCTGGGGGAGGAGCGGGACCTGTCGGTGCGGCTGATCGACCGCGGCTACCACATCGTCTACCTTCCCGACGCCCCCGTGGCGCACCTGACCGACCCCGCGGGGCGGGACGCGCGGCGCTTTCTGCACCTCACGGTGCGCAACGACGTCCTGTCCGCGCTGCTGAACGAGCCGCTCCCGTTCGCCCTGGCGACCGTCCCCGTCCGGCTGTGGCGCTACTTCCCGATGCGCCGACACTGGGGCGGGGAGGACCCCGGCGGCTTTCGGCGCATCGTCGGCAGCGTGGCGGGGGCGCTGCCGCGGGTGCGGCGCGAGCGGACGCCCATCCGCTGGTCCACGCTGCGGACGTGGCGCGCGCTGGCGCAGTCGCCGCCGTACCGCGGGCCGGAAGGCGGACCGTGAGCCCGCCGCGGCGGCTGCTCACGCTGGGGCACTCGTACGTGGTGGGCACCAACCGCCGCCTGGCGCATGCGATGGCGGCCGCCGGGGCGGGGGAGTGGGAGGTGACCGCCGCCGCCCCCGCCTCCTTTCCCGGCGACCTGGGGCCGATCGCGCTCGCTCCCGCGCCCGGCGAGCGGGTGGAGGCGCTCCCCGTGCACGGGGCCGGCCGCATCCACACCATGCGCTACGGCCGTCCACTGCGCGCGCTGCTGCGGCGGGGGTGGGACGTGGTGCACTGCTGGGAGGAGCCGTACATCCTGGCCGGCGCGCAGGTGGCCGCGTGGACGCCGCGCGGCGCGAAGCTGGTCTTCGCGACCTTCCAGAACCTGCCGAAGGCGTATCCGCCGCCGTTCCGCTGGACGGAGCGGTACGCCATGCGGCGGGCGGACGGGTGGATCGCCTTCGGCCAAACGGTGGAGGAGGCGCTCGCCCTGCGCCCCGGCTACGCCCGCCGCCCGCACCGGGTCATCCCGCCGGGCGTGGACACGACGCTCTTCCGCCCCGACCCCGAGGCCGGCGCGCGGGTGCGGGTGTCGCTGGGGTGGGGGGA
This sequence comes from Longimicrobium sp., assembly GCA_036260235.1. Lineage (GTDB taxonomy): Bacteria > Gemmatimonadota > Gemmatimonadetes > Longimicrobiales > Longimicrobiaceae > Longimicrobium. The sequence continues at coordinate 2,835 of DATAAG010000298.1, read as the reverse complement.
TGACGGGCCGCCGATCGTCGGCTACCTGGGCCGCTTCGTGCCGGAGAAGGGGCTGGAGACGCTGACGCGGGCGCTGGACGCGGCCACGCAGCCGTGGCGCGCGCTGTTCGTCGGCGGCGGCCGGATGGAAGGCGATCTGCGCGCGTGGGCAGTGCGGCACGGCGGCCGCGTGCGCATCGTCACGGGCGTGGCGCACGAGCGGGTGCCGGAGCACCTGAACGCAATGGACCTGCTCTGCGCGCCCAGCCGCACCACGCGCCGCTGGGTGGAGCAGCTGGGGAGGATGCTGACGGAGGCGATGGCGTGCGGCGTTCCCGTCATCGGCAGCGAGAGTGGCGAGATCCCATTCGTGATCGGCGACACGGGCCTCATCGTCCCCGAGGACGACGTCCGCGCCTGGACGGCCGCCATCGACGCCCTGCTCGCCGCCCCCGCCCGCCGCGCCGAGCTGTCCGCCCGGGGCCTCGCCCGCGCCCGCGACGTGTTCGCGCTGGACATCGTGGCCCGGCGGCACCTGGATTTCTTCAAGCACCTGCTGGGCGAGCCACGTCAGTCCTCGTCCGCATAGATGTCGCGGATCGAGTTCGATCCTGCCAATGCACGAATCCCGCGCGTTACTTCATCGCGAAAGACGATCAGGTCAAGCGCAGCCGCAACGGTCTCGGTATCAGAGTTCGTCCCGAGGATCTCTCGCGCCTGCGACAGCAGATTCTTGTCAACCGGCACCGAGAGCGTCTTGCGCTTCGGCATGGATCGTCCTCCCTTTTGAGCCAGCGATCTCCGAAAGCTTCCCTGATCCCACGCGACGTGCAAGCCCCAGCTTCGAACACGCCAGGAGACGGACGCGATGCGGACCATTCGAACGTGCTCCGCTCCGGCGAGTACGCGCGCAAGCAGCTGTTCGGGCGCGGGCTGATCGGGTGGAGCCACGGGCGGCGCTTCGTGGAGGCGCGGCGCGTGGTGCAGCCGTACGCCGGCGCGCCGCTGCTGGACTACGGCTGCGGCGACGGGACCTTCCTGGCGCTGGTCCACGACCTGTTCCCCCGCGCGGTGGGCGCGGAGATCGATCCCGGGCTCGTCGCCGGGGCGCGGGAGCGGTTCAGCGGGATGGAAGGGCTGGCGTTCATCCACACGGACGAGGTGGCGGCGCTGCCGGATGAGAGCTTCGGCGTGGTGACGTGCATGGAGGTGCTGGAGCACTGCACGGCGGACGCGGCCGAGGGCGTCATCGGGCAGATGCGGCGGCTGGTGGCGCGGGACGGCGTGGTGATCGTGAGCGTGCCGGTGGAGACGGGGCCGGCGCTGCTGGTGAAGCAGGCCGCGCGCGCCGTCGCGGGGCTGCGCGGCGTCAGCGGCTACCAGGACCGCGAGCGCTACGCGCCCGGCGAGCTCGCGCGGATGGTGTTCGCGGGCGCACGGACGGCCATCGACCGTCCCGTCTACGAGACGCGCCGGCCGGACGGCGCGCCCAACCGCTACCACGGCCACAAGGGCTTCAACTGGCGGATGCTGGCCGCGCGGCTGGAGCGCGACTTCACGCTCCGCGAGACGCGCTTCTCCCCCGTCCCTGCGCTGGGCGCGGCGCTCAACAGCCAGGCGTGGTTCACGTGCGTTCCCCGCTGAGCGTCGGCGTGGTGTTCGACTACGCCGAAGAGGGGTGGCCCAGCATGGACCTGGCCGCCGAGCTGCTGGTGGACGGGCTCCGCGCGCACGCGCCGGGGTACGCGCCCGCCGCGCTGCGGCCGCGCATGCCGCGCCCGTTCGGCCGCATGGCGGGCGGGGGACGGCTGGCGCGCAACGCGGACCGGCTGGTGGGGCGGTACGTCGCGTACCCGCGCTGGCTGCGGCGCCACGGCGCGGGGCACCACCTCTACCACGTGGCGGACCACAGCTACGCGCACCTGGTGCACGCCCTTCCCGCGGCCCGCACCGTCGTCACCTGCCACGACCTGGACGCCTTTCGGTCCCTGCTGGAGCCCGCGCGCGACCCGCGCCCGCCCTGGTTCCGGCGGATGATGCGCCGCGTGCTCCGAGGCCTGCGGCGCGCGGCGCACGTGGTCTGCGACAGCGACGCCGTGCGCGCGGAGCTGCTCGCCTTCCGCGTCCTGCCGCCGGAGCGCGTCTCCACCGTGCCGCTCCCCGCGCACCCGGACTTCTCCGCCGCCCCCGACGCCGCGGCGGACGCGGAGGCCGCGCGCCTGCTGGGCCCCGCCTCCGCCGGCTCCGCCGACTTCCTGCACGTGGGCAGCACCGTCGCGCGCAAGCGCATTCCGCTGCTGCTGCGCGCATTCGCGGAGGTGGCGCCGGTGGTGCCGGGCGCGCGCCTCGTCCGCGTGGGCGGGCCGCTGGAGCCGGAGCAGCGGCGGCTGGCGGCGGAGCTGGAGGTCGCGGACCGCATCGTCGAGCTCCCCTTCCTGGACCGGAAGACGCTCGCCGCCGTCTACCGCCGCGCATCCATCGTCCTCAATCCCTCCGAGCGCGAGGGGTTCGGCCTGCCGCTGGTGGAGGCGATGGCGTGCGGCGCCTCCGTGCTGGCGGCGGACCTCCCTGTGTTCCGCGAGGTGGGCGGCGAGGTGGTGCGCTACGTGGCGCGGGACGACGCGGCCGGCTGGGCCGAGTCGCTGGGCGACGAGATCGACCGCCTCGCCGATCCGGACGAGCGCCGGGCCGCCCGCGATGCGTCGCTGCGGCGCGCGGAGCGCTACAGCCTCTCCACCTACGCGGAATCGATCGCCCGGATCTACGACGGCGTGCTGAAGGCGGCGTGATGCAGCGTCTTCAAGAATTCGTCTCACGCAGAGTCAGCAGAGTCAGCAGAGTCGCGGTAGAGCAAAC
>DATAAG010000297.1:0-1944 GCA_036260235.1 Longimicrobium sp. | reverse complement strand
TGTGTTTCACGGCGCTCCGGGTTAGCCTTCAATGCATGAGCGCCTGCACCCGCACCAGCTACCGCGGCTACCGCTACTACGGGTTCCCCAACGGGGGTCCGGAGGTTGCCGCGCGCGGGTAGCATCCGCTCGACCACAGGCATCCTGAGGGCTCCCGGCGACCACCGGGGGCCTTTTCGTTTGCCGGTCGCCCGCCGCGCCGCATCCAGCGGAGCAGGCGGCGAGCAGGGAAGGGGAGCATCTGTTTCTTGCTTTTTGTCTGGAACTGTATTAGGGTAGGAACCATGAGCATCTGCGTACGTTGCTACCGTGGCATCGGCTACTACTACCGGACCCCGCCGGGGCCCCGGAGCCGGCTGCGTGCGTAACTGATCCGCTCGCCACCCGGCATCCCGAGGGCTCCCGAAGCACATGGGGGCCCTTTCCCTTCGCCGGGTCCCCCCACCACCGCCGCACTCACGCAGGAGACCGTCCCATGATCATCGTCACCCGACCGGGCGTCAGCGACGCCGAGCTGGACCACATCCGCGAGCGCATCGAGACGCTGGGGATGCGCACGCACCTTTCGCGCGGGGAGCAGCGCACCATCATCGGCTGCATCGGCGACGAGTCGCTGCTGCAGGAGGCCGCGCTGCTCAGCATCACGGGCGTGGAGAGCGTGCACCCCGTGCTCAAGCCGTACAAGCTGGTGTCGCGCGAGTTCGCCGCGGACCGCAGCGTCATCCGCATCGGCGGGGCGGCGGAGGTGGGCGGGCGCGCGCTGGCCGTCATCGCGGGCCCGTGCTCCGTCGAAGGGCGCGACATGCTGCGGCAGACCGCGCGCTCCGTGGCCGCGGCCGGCGCGGGGATGCTGCGCGGCGGCGCCTTCAAGCCCCGCAGCAGCCCGTACGCCTTCCAGGGGCTGGGCGAGGCGGGGCTGCGCATGCTGGCGGAGGTGCGCGCGGAGACGGGGCTCCCCATCGTCACCGAGGTGATGGACACGCGCCAGGTGGAGCTGGTGGCGGAGTACGCCGACGTGCTGCAGATCGGCGCGCGCAACATGCAGAACTTCTCGCTGCTGTCCGAAGTCGGCCGGGTGCAGCGGCCGGTGCTGCTCAAGCGGGGGCTCTCGGCGACCATCCAGGAGCTGCTGATGGCGGCGGAGTACGTGATGGCGCAGGGCAACCGCGACGTCATCCTCTGCGAGCGCGGCATCCGCACCTACGAGACGGCGACGCGCAACACGCTGGACGTGGCCGCCATCCCCGTGCTGAAGGCGGAGACGCACCTGCCGGTGGTGGTGGACCCCAGCCACGCGGGGGGCCGCGCGGAGCTGGTGGGGCCGCTCTCCTTCGCCGCCATCGCGGCGGGCGCGGACGGGCTGGTGGTGGAGGTGCACCCGTCGCCGGAGACGGCGCTCAGCGACGGCGACCAGTCGCTCACCTTCGCCGGGTTCGACCGGCTGATGCGCGACATCCGCCCGTTCGCGCAGGCGGCGGGGCGCACCCTCCGCGAGCCGCGCCTGGACCTGGCGGAGGCGGCGTGAGCCCGGCGACGGTGGTGGCGGCGCCTCCCGCGGCCGAGCTGGCGCGCCTTCGCGGCGAGATCGAGCGCATCGACCGCCAGATCGTGGCGCTGATCGCGGAGCGGGTGGCGCTGGCGCGGGAGGTGGGGCCCGTCAAGCACGCGCTGGGGATGCCCACGCTCGATCCCCCGCGCGAGGCCGCCGTCGTCCGCCGCGCCGGCCAGCTGGCGCGCGACGCCGGCCTGGACGACGAGGGCGTGCGGTACCTGTTCTGGCACCTCGTCGGGCTCTGCCGCCGGGCGCAGCTGGAGGCGGAGTAAGAAGAGTGCGTTAGTGCGTTAGTGCGTTAGTGCGTTAGTGCGTTAGTGCGTGAGGGGGCGGGGGAGTTCGGTGGGCGATGGAGGATCGGCGTGCGCCGGGCGCCCCCCTCCCCGGCCCTC
>DATAAG010000296.1:0-12228 GCA_036260235.1 Longimicrobium sp. | reverse complement strand
GCGCGTCTTCCGTTGCCGCGCGGTCAATGGCGATGCGCAGCGACGACGCGCCGTCGGCGCCCGCCGACTGCTCCACCGCCAGCACGTCTCCCTCCCGTGTACCCGGCGGAAGGATCCACGCCGGCACCCGCACCAGCCCTGCGCCCTCCTCGTGCACGGCGGCGACCCCTTCCTCGATGGAGTCCACCACCCACCTTCGCGTCACACGCATCCGCGCTCCTTTCGATGGCGGCCAACCGTCACCGCGGGCGCCGGAGCCCGCGAGAAATGGACCTTCGACAAACCTGGAACCAGCGGAGAGCGGGGCAGAAACACCCGTTCGCCGGCGCGTCCGGCGAGCCGTTCGCAACAAAGGGGTTGCGCTCGGCGTGCTCTTGCGGAACATTCCACGGCTGAGAGCGTTTACAGTCGTAAACCGTTGCGCCGGTTCTCGTTCGTTTCGGGACATGTCTTCGATTCTTCCCACCCGCTCCACCCGCCTCGCCGTCCCCCGGCGCAACCGCGTGCCCCCCGCGATCACCCGCGGCCCCGAGAACATGCCCGGCGCGGGAATCCTGGAAGAGATTCCCGGCGACCTGGGCGTCACGCTCTGGCGCTCGGTGCGCAACGTGGCGCTCTGGGCGGCCACGCCGCCGCACAAACGCGGCGGGCTGTTCTGCGGCACCGCCGCCAACGTGCGCGAAGCGGACGTGGGCGGGCTGCAGGTGGACGCGGAGCTGGTGGCCCCGCTCTCGGTGATGGTGCGCCTGCTGGAAAGCCCCGCGGCCATGGACGTTCCGCGCCTGGTGAACGCCTGCCGGCGCATCTCCGCCTGGGCGGAGCAGCGCGGATCACTGGCGACGGCGCTGGAGTTCATGCAGGCGGCCGCGCAGGTCGCGCCGCAGGTGGCCGCGCTGGCCTACGGCGTGGGCCGCCTTGCCCGCCGCCGCGCCGAGTACGACCGCGCGGAAAGCTGGTACGGCCGCGCCATCGTGCAGGCCCGCCGCTCGCGCGACTGGCGCATTTATGCGCTGAGCTACTCCGGCCTGGGCAACCTGAACACGCAGAAGGGCAACTTCCCCATCGCGCGACGGGCGCAGATCCGGGGACTGCGCGCAACGCTGCGCCACAACCTGACGGACCTGCAGGGCATCGCCTTCCACGACCTGTTTGCCACGCACGTGGAAACCGGCGCCCACGACGAGGCGACGGCGCTCGCCGCGCGCGCCTTCCAGGCATACGGGCCCACACATCCATACCTTCCGCGGCTCGCCTTCGACGTGGCGTTCCACTGGATGGAACAGGGGTTCTTCAATGAGGCGCTGCGCGTGGCAAAGGCGCTGGAGCCCTGCTTTACCGCGCCCACGGAAAGCGCGCTTGCGCTGAGCCTGATTGCACGCACGGCGGGCGGCACGGGCGATCGGGACGCGTTCGACTACGCCCGCGGCAAGCTCACCGCGCTGCTGCAGACCGGGTGTGGAGAGGACGCGGCAGCGCGTGCCTTGCTGGGCATCTCGTATGGCGCGGCGAGCCTCGGCGAGTGGCAGCTTGCCGAGACTTCGGCCGTCGAAGCGTTGGAGATTGCGCGGGAACGCCGCGAAGGAAAGATGGAAATGGCGGCGGAAGCGGCACTCGAGTTCGCCCGGAGGCGGGCACAGCAAAGGACTTCCGCCCGGTCGAAGCAGAGGGATGCCGCGCTGGCGGAGGACTTCGTCCGGGCGCTGCGGCAGCGCCCGGGATTAGTTCCCGCTTAGGTACCGGTGCCCATCGTGCCCCCGCTCCGGCTGGCCGTGCTGTCCGGCGGAGGCGTGTCGTTGAAGGCGGGAGCGGTGGGCGGGGCTTCGGGAGCGGTGGGGGAGCCGGTGCAGCCCGTCATGGCGACGGCCAGCAGCAAGCCCGCGAGCAGGCCGCGGATCTTCATGGGGTGCTTCTCTCCAACTTCGGGGGATGCGGAAAAAAGACGCGGAGTTCACGCCTCGGCAGAAGCTAGGGAATCACCCTCTGCAACGACCCACGCCACCCGACGGAAACCGCATGTTTCACGACATATCAGGCCATCCCGCACCAATCTGGTACAAATAGCAAAATGTGTCGTAAGTCATTGGTACGGGGTACGATACAAAGCGCGCGCTCCCATCGGACCGTGATGCGCATGTAGCAGTTTACGGGTGGCTGATCCCCGGCACACGGAACTCGTGCCAGGATCTCAGGTTGTGGCGGGCGAGGGGGCGGATCAGCCGGCGAAGAGGCGGCAGGCGTTCTCCAGGTCCACGTTGCCGCCGCTGATCACCACCCCCACGCGCATCCCCCGGAAGGCGTCGTGCTCCGCCAGCAGGGCGGCGAGCGGCACTGCGCCGGAAGGCTCCACCACCAGCTTCATCCGCGTCCAGAGGAACCGCATCGCCTCTACAATACCGGTCTCGGCGACGGTGCGCATCTCCGCGACGTGCGCGCGGACCAGCGGAAAGGTGACGCGGCCCAGCGACGGCGTGCGCAGCCCGTCCGCGATGGTGGGCGGGTTGCGCACCGTCTGCAGGGCGCCCGTGCGAAAGGAGCGGGTGGCGTCGTCCGCCAGCTCCGGCTCCACGCCCATCACCCGGCACCCGGGGGAGAGCGCGCCCGCCGCCAGCGCGCTGCCGCTCAGCAGCCCGCCGCCGCCGCAGGGCGCGAGCAGCGCGTCCAGCGGCCCCACCTCCTCGAACAGCTCCAGCGCCGCCGTCCCCTGCCCCGCCACCACGTCCGCGTAGTCGTAGGGCGGGATGAGCGACATCCCGCGCACCTGCTGCAGCTCCGCCGCCAGCTCCTCGCGCGTCTGCCTTTCCCTGTCGTACAGGATGACTTCGGCGCCGTAGCCGCGGGTGGCCTGCACCTTGGAGGCGGGCGCGTCGTCCGGCATCACGACGGTGACGGCGACGTCCAGGATGCGTCCGGTGAGCGCCACCGCCTGCGCGTGGTTGCCGGACGAGTAGGTGAGCACGCCGCGCGCGCGCTCCTCGTCGGTGAGGCGCGAGACGGCGTTGAAGGCGCCGCGGAACTTGAAGGCGCCGGCCCGCTGCAGGTTCTCGCACTTGAAGAAGACGCGCGCGCCCAGCCGCTCGTCCAGCGTGCGCGAGGTCATCACCGGCGTGCGGTGCGCCACCCCGCGCAGCACGTCCGCCGCGGTGCGCACGTCCGCGGCGGTGGGGAGGGCGGGGGCGGAGGGATCGGAGGAAATCGTCATCGTTACCACGATGGTTCGGTCAGGCTGGGATTCACGCGCGCCGGTGGAAGAGCTCGAGCGAGTTCCGTGCGCGTAGCCGGCCGCCAGTGCGCAGTGGAGCCCCGCGCACGCCGCAGCGAATGATGCCCATTGCGAATCAAATCCGGTAACTGCTTCCACCGGAACTCGCCACCACGCTCCTGAGGCAGCGATGCAGTCCGCGCAGGCGGACTTTGCGAATTTCCAGCGGCGGCTTCAGTCGCTCCGGCGCGGGCGCGGCAATTCCCGGTTTAGATTCGCAAGAGCATAACTCGCCGCTGGGAAATTCGTGATGTCCGCCTGCGCGGACCGCTCGGCGGCCGCGCCGGGGACGTGCACGAAGGCAGTGGTTGGAGCACGTGAAGCCCCGCGCAGTTTGCGGGGCTTTCCGCTGTTGTTGCGGCGGGCTTACCCGCTCAGGGTCGCGGCGCGCCAGACGACGGTCAGTACTTCGGGATCGACGGATCCACCTCGTCGGACCAGGCGAGGATGCCGCCCTTGAGGTTCAGCAGCCGCTCGTACCCGTGGCAGCGCAGAAAGCCCAGCGCCTGCGCGCTGCGGCCGCCGGAGCGGCACTGCAGCACGATCTCCTCGCCGGGATCGATCTCGTCCATCCGCTCCGGCACCTGCTTGAGCGGGATGAGGCGCGCGCCGTACGGCTCCAGGTTGCCGATCTCCCACTCGAACGGCTCGCGCACGTCGATGATGGTCAGGCGGTCGCCGCGGTCCAGCCGCTCCTTCAGTTCCGTCGGGGTGATCTCGGGCACGTCGTCGTTCATCCGGTTCTCCGGGGGGGCGTCCGGCGGGGCGGTCCCGCAGAAGCGCTCGTAGTCGATCAGCTCGTCGATGGTCGGGTTCTCGCCGCAGACGGGGCAGGCGGGGTCCCGGCGCAGGCGCATCTCGCGGAAGCTCAGCCGCAGCGCGTCGAAAAGCAAGAGACGCCCGAGCAGCACGTCGCCCGTCCCCAGCAGCAGCTTGACGGCCTCCAGCGCCTGCACGCACCCGATGATCCCGGGCAGCACCCCCAGCACGCCGGCCTCCGCGCACGACGGCACCACCCCGGGCGGCGGCGGCTCGGGAAAGAGGCAGCGGTAGCACGGTCCGCGCCCGCCCCAGAACACCGACGCCTGGCCCTCCCAGCGCAGGATGGAGCCGTAGATGGACGGCTTCCCTTCCAGCACGCAGGCGTCGTTCACCAGGTAGCGGGTGGGAAAGTTGTCGGAGCCGTCGATCACCACGTCGTAGCCGCGGACGATCTGCCGGGCGTTGGCGCTGGCCAGGCGCACGGGATGGGCTTCGACGGTGGCGTGGGGGTTGATCTCGCGGATGCGGTCGCGGGCGGAGTCCAGCTTGGGGCGGCCGACGTCGCTGGTCCCGTGGATGACCTGGCGCTGCAGGTTGGTGACGTCCACCACGTCGAAGTCCACGATTCCCAGGGTGCCCACCCCCGCCGCGGCCAGGTACAGCGCCGCGGGCGAGCCCAGGCCGCCGGCGCCCACCAGCAGCACGCGCCCCGCCTTGAGCCGCCGCTGCCCCTCCGGCCCCACCTCGGGGAGGATGAGGTGGCGGCTGTAGCGGATGTTCTCGTCCGCGGTGAGCGGGGGTAGGCCGGGTTCGGCGCGCGTCTCCACGGGGTACAGGTTACAGGGAACGGGGGACAGCCGGCAACTGCGGTGTGTCCGCCGGCCCCGGGACCAGCGATTGAAAATCGCCGCAATCCCCGCAACGGCTACGCGCTGTCCGCCTTCGCGGACAAGTTCCTGCCGCATGCCGTGCGACGTGCACGAAAGACGAGCCCCGCGCAGTGGAAGCCCCGCGCAGTTTGCGGCTTTCCGCTGTCGTTGCGGCGGGTGTACCCGCGCAGGCGCGGAGCCCATGCATCGCACGAGATGCCGTCACGCGACCGGGCGGTACGGCTCCAGCACCGCCTCCACCTCGCCGCGCAGCCACTCGTCCCGGGCGCCGGAGCGGTAGACAGCCCAGGTGGCGAGGGCGCCGGTGTACGCGGTCTGCACGGTGCGCGACAGGTCTTCCGGATCGCACTCCGCCAGCTCGCCCGCCTGGACCGCTTCTTCCAGCAGCGCCCGGATCTCCGCCAGCGTGGCCGTCGCCTGCGCCAGCGCGTGCGCGTGGAACTCGGGCTCGCGCAGGTGCATCTGCACGAACGCGAGGTCGTTCGCCAGCGCCTCGGGCGTGTCGGTGGGGCCGTCCGCCCGGGTGAGTGCGTCCAGCAGCGCGTCCACCGGGGAGGCGTACAGCTCCCGCGCGGCGGCGAACCGGAGGGGGACGGCGGACGCGCGCTCCTCCGCCAGCGCCAGCAGCAGCCCGCCCTTGGAGCCGAACCGCTGCACCAGCGCCGCCGCCGACATCGCCGCCTCCTCCCCCACGTCCGCAAGGGTGAAGCGCGCCGGCCCCAGCCGGCAGATCACGCGCGACGCGGCGGCCAGGATGCTTTCGTCGGACGTGGCTCGCGGTCGTGGAGACATCGTTCCTCTTTTCGATAAATGATCGTTCACTTACACTGTCCTTCGTGCTTGCTCCCGTCAAGCCTCACCTGAACGCGTTGACGCGCCCCCGGTGCGGAATGATACTGATCCCTCACCACCCGGGCGGCACGTGGAGGTCCGCGGAGGCGGACTTCATGACGTGCCAGCAGCGAATCCATCCGCCGGGCGAGGCCCGCCGCCGGGCCAGGACCTTCGCCCACGATCCTGCTCACCCGAACGCACGCTCCCTCATGCACCACCGCACGATCCGGCGAACGCTCGCCGTCATCGTCCTCCTCGCCGCGGCATGCACGAGCGCGCGGAACCTGCGCCAGCACGCCGACCTGGTGGTGCTGGGGCCGGTGTGGACGGGAGTGGCGGGCGCGGGCGACGCGGGCGGCGTGGCCGTGATCGGCGAGCGCATCGTGGGGGTGGGGAGCGCGGACGAGATCCGCCGCTGGGTCGGTCCGCGGACGCGGGTGGTGGACGCATCGCGGGGGATGGTGGCGCCGGGGTTCATCGACGCGCACGTGCACTTCGTGGACGGCGGGTTCCGGCTGGCCTCCGTGCAGCTGCGTGACGCGCGCACGCCGGCCGAGTTCGCCGCGCGCATCCGCGACTTCGCGCGGACGGTGCCGGCGGGCACCTGGATCACCGGCGGCGACTGGGACCACTCGCTCTGGGGCGGCGAGCTGCCGCGGCGGGAGTGGATCGACTCCGTGACGCCGCGCCACCCGGTGTTCGTGAGCCGGCTGGACGGCCACATGGCGCTCGCCAACTCCGCCGCCCTCGCCGCCGCCGGCGTGACGCGCGCCACGGGGGAGGTGGAGGGCGGCGAGATCGTGCGGCGGCCGGACGGCGAGCCCGCGGGGGTGCTGAAGGACAACGCGATGTCGCTGGTCTGGCGCGTGGTGCCGGACCCGCCGGCTCCCCTGCGCGACCGCGCGCTGGACGCGGCGATGGAGCACGTCGCGGCGCAGGGCGTGACCTCGGTGCACGACGTGAGCGGCTGGAGCGACCTGTCGGCGTACCGCCGCGCCCACGCCGCCGGCCGTCTGCGCACGCGCGTCTACGCCGTGGCGCCGCTGGAGGCGTGGCGGCTCCTGCGCGACACCGTGGCCGCCAGCGGCCGGGGCGACGCGTGGCTGCGCATCGGCGGGCTCAAGGGGTTCGTGGACGGCTCGCTGGGCTCGCACACCGCCGCGTTCCACCAGCCGTACACGGACGATCCCGCAAGCCGCGGGCTGCTGGTGATCGATCCCGACGAGCTGTACCGGCAGATCCAGGCGGCGGACGCGGCCGGGCTGCAGCTGATGGTGCACGCCATCGGCGACCGGGCCAACACGCTGCTGCTGGACGCCTTCGAGCGCGCGGCGCGGGAGAACGGGCCGCGGGACCGCCGCTTTCGCGTCGAGCACGCGCAGCACCTGGCGCCCGCCGACATTCCGCGCTTCGCGGCGCTGGGGGTGATCCCCAGCATGCAGCCGTACCACGCCATCGACGACGGCCGCTGGGCGGACGCGGTGATCGGCCCGGAGCGCAGCCGCACGACGTACGCGTTCCGCTCGCTGCTGGACGCGCGGGCGCCGCTGGCGTTCGGCAGCGACTGGTTCGTGGCGCCTCCCACGCCCCTGGAGGGGATCTACGCCGCCGTCACCCGGCGCACGCTGGACGGCCGCAACCCCGGCGGATGGGTGCCGGAGCAGCGGATCACGGTGGAAGAGGCGCTGCGGGCGTACACGTCCGGCGCCGCGTTCGCCTCGTTCGAGGAGGGGATCAAGGGGACGATCGAGCCGGGGAAGCTGGCGGACCTGGTGGTGATCGACCGTGACCTGCGCGCCGCCGCGCCCGATGGGCTGCGCGACGCGAAGGTCCTGCTGACGGTCGTGGGCGGACGCGTGGTCTACGAGCGGCGCTGACGGCGAAGGCTGGATGATGCCGAACCTGGGCCGGACCTCGCCCCGCGGGCGTCATCGTCGTCACTACGCGCAGTCCGCGGCCGCGGGGCGCGGAGCGATGAGACGACAGGCGTCGTCACGGTCGGGGAGGAGGCGCTGAAAGGGCTCGATCCGGATGACATCGAGTCCATCGTGGTGGTGAAGGGCGCCTCCGGCGCGGGGATCAACGGCAATCGCACCGGGAGCGGCGCCATCGTCATCACCACGCGCCGCGGGAGACGGTGACGCGGCCGCGCATCACCCCGCTCGCCCGCCGATCCAGTCGCCCGAGGTGATGCGCGGCAGGCCGTCCACCGGCTCGTTGCAGAAGTAGACCCACGTCGCCACGCGGGTCCCGTCTTCCCGCACCGCCTCGACCGCCCGGCGCACGAAGGGGGAGGCGGCGGGATGCGCCGCGTCGTAGCCCTCGTACTCGTCCAGCGTGGCGAACAGCGCCTCCGCCGCGTCCGGGTCGATGGCGTACAGCTCGCCGGCGATGCGCTCGGCGGGATCGGCGGAGGGGACGGCGGAGGGGTGCCAGCCCGCGTCGTACATCCGCCCGCCGATGGATGCGCGGCCGGCGAAGCGCACGCCGTGCATCAGCCGCCGGTGCATCTCCCCGCCCGCGTCCGAGCGCAGGGTGCCGTAGACGAACAGGTGCGAGGGCGAGTCGGCCGTTGTCTCATCCACGTGGAAAAACTCACAGTCTGGCGCCGCGGTACGCTCCGTGCTTGCAGGGGCCCGCGGCGGCCGGTGCGGTGCGCGCCGGGGCCGTTCTGGCTGACCCGACGAGGACGGAGGCTGAAGACGATGAGCAAGACCGAGCGCAGCGCGCATACCACCACCGACCACGACTTCATCCGCCGCTGGGTAGAGGAGCGCGGCGGCAAGCCGGCGCGGGTAAAGCGCACGGGCGGCGGCGAGGATCCCGGGATCCTGCGGATCGACTTTCCCGGCTACTCCGGAGAGGGCTCGCTGGAGGAGATCTCCTGGGAGGAGTGGTTCGAGAAGTTCGACGAGAACAACCTGGCCTTTCTGCACCGCGACATGAAGGGCGAAGACGGCCAGCTGGACCGGTTCAACAAGCTGGTGAGCCGCACGGGGAACGAAGACGGGGAGTGAGCCGGCTCTCAGCCGGGGACAGCGACTCAAGCCGCCGCAACGACTGCGCGCTGTCCGCCGTCGCGGACAAGCCCAGCACCGGCTTCGGCGACGGCGGGGCGGGCGAGATGCCCGCCCCGCGGTTTTTCATCCCGCGATCCGCGCGAAGAACAGGTCGCGCACCCGCTCCACGCTGATGGTCAGGGCCCGGCCGCGGCCTTCGCGAAAGCGGGAGAACCGCACCAGCCATCCCTCCGGCGTCGTGAAGGCGTCCTGGTACGCGGGCGCCAGGGGCAGCACGGTGTCCGGCCGGCGGCGCAGCACCAGCCGGTTCTCCTCCACCGCCACCGTGAACGTCGCCTCCGCCTCGTGGCCCTGGTACTCGCCCGTGAGCTCGGCGAGCTGCGCGGGGGTGGGCTCCCACGCCGGGACGGCCTCGAAGACGACCGTGTCGCCGTCCGGGTAGACGACGCGCGCCAGCGCCGGCGTGGCGTTCAGCATCTCGATGCGCGTCTCGCTCTCGCCGCGGCGAAAGACGCCGGGCGCGATGGGCACCAGCGGCTGCCCGCCTCCGTGCGTGAGCCGGCCCTCCGCCATCACCAGCGACATCGGCTCGCCCGTGCGCGTGCTGCGGTACAGGCCGGCGTGCCGCTCCAGCTCCGCCGCGTCCACCGTGATCGCGGGGGGCAGCGGCGTGTCGCGGGCGGCATCGCCCAGGAACACGTCGGCGGTGCGGTGCGCCAGAAGGGTGGGATTGGCGCCGGACGCGTTGCAGAGCACGGCGACGGAGAGCGATTGGTCCGGGTAGCGCGCCAGGTACGCCCGGTAGCCGGCGGTCGATCCGCTGTGCGCCACCTCGCGCACGCCGCGGTAGGGCGCGACGCGCAGCCCCAGCGCGTACTCGATCTGCCGCCCGCCCGCCAGGCGACCCCGCGTCTCCATCTCGCCCAGGATGCCACCGAGCGCGCCGGAGGCGATCGCCTGGTTCCACCGCAGCAGGTCGTCCACCGTGGTGAGCAGGCCGCCGTTGCCGTGCACGTTCTCGAACGGCATCTGCAGGCGGAATTCGCCGCCGCGGCGGGTGTACGCCTGCGCGCGCCCCGGCACGATACGGGTGAAGTCGTCGCGCCACTGCGTGTGCGTCATCCCCAGCGGCTGGAAGATCTCCCGCCGCGAGAACTCGGCGAAGCGGGTCCCGCTCACCCGCTCCACCAGGATGGCGAGCAGGTTGTAGCCGGTGTTGCTGTACAGGTACTGCGCGCCGGGGTGAAAGTTGAGGCTCCGCTGCCGCGCCACGATGTCCAGCACGTGCGCGTGGGTGTGGATGCGCGACCCGCGCGGCCACCCGGCGATCTCCATCACGCTCCCCCAGTCGCGAAGGCCGCTGGTGTGGTTCAGCAGGTGGCGGATGGTGATGGTGAGGCCGTAGTCCGGCACCTCGGGGATCCAGCGCCGGATGTCGTCCTCGAGCGACAGCCTTCCCTGCCGCGCCAGCAGCACCACCGCCGCCGCGGTGAACTGCTTGGAGACGGAGCCCGCCTCGAACACCGTTTCCGGCGTGTTGGGGACCTGGTGCTCCAGTTCCGCCAGGCCGTACGCCCGCCGGAGCACCGTCCGCCCGTTCTGCGCCACGCCCACGGCGCACCCGGGCACCCCCGGCGCCCGCCACGCGGCAAAGACGGAGTCCACGCGCGCCGCCGCGTCCGGCTGCGCGGCGGCGAGGTGCGGGACCAGGAGGAGGGCGAGCAGTGCGGCGGCACGCATCGGTGGATGGGTCGAGAGCGAGGGAGGGGCAGCGACGGATGTTTGGAGGATGGTAGGCGGGGCGGGTGCGCGCCGCAACGGGGGCCCGCCCCCGGCCTCGCTCAGGCTCGTCCACCCCCTCCCGCGAGCTGCGCGGGAGGGGGTGTAAACGTCGAGCGGAGTCCCGCGCACGGGGCGCGGTGGCGTGGGCAGTCTTCCCTGAACCGCGCCACGGCGCGCCCGAGTGTGATCGGGGTCTACCCCCTCTCCCGCGCAGTTTGCGGGAGAGGGTGCGGCTCTCAGGCCGCGGGTGAGGGCCCCTCGGGGTAAGGCTCCGCCCTCACGCCCAACCCTCCTCATCCACTCCATCCGTCTGCGTGACGGAGACTTACACCCTCCTTATCACCCCTCCCCGGAACTTCTCGAAAGAAAACCCTTGCACCTCACGCAACGTGAGGGTTTAGCATTGTCGCCGTGGCCACGAAGGACGCGTGAAAAGGAGTGCGGATGCAGACCTGGAAGGTGGGCCAGCTGGCGAAGCGGACGGGGCTGACCGTGCGCACGCTGCACCACTACGACGAGATCGGGCTGCTTTCGCCGTCGCACCGCACGGCGGCGGGGCACCGGCTGTACGTGGAGGACGACGTCGCGCGGCTGCAGCAGGTGACCTCGCTGCGCAGCCTGGGATTTCCCCTGGAGGAGATCCGCGACGTGCTGAACCAGCGGCGCCTGTCGCCGCTGGAGGTGGTGCAGCTGCACGCCGACCGCCTGCGCGAGCAGGTGAAGACGCAACAGCGCCTGGTGGAGCGGCTGGACGCCCTCGCCGAGGGGCTGCGGATGGCGGAGCCGGTCTCCGCCGAACAACTGATCCAGACGATCGAGGAGATCACCATGTTCGAGAAATACTATACGCCGGAGCAGCTGGACTACCTCAAGCAGCGCCGCGAGCAGGTGGGCGAGGCGCGCATCAGGGAAGTGGAGCAGGAGTGGCCGCGCCTGATGGACGAGGTGCGCGCCGAGATGGAGCGGGGCACGGACCCGTGCGACCCGCGGGTGCAGGAGATGGCGCGCCGGTGGAAGGGGCTGATCGAGGAGTTCACCGGCGGGAATCCAGGCATCCGGCAGAGCCTGGACAACCTGTACCAGAACGAGAGCACGGTGCACGGCATGGACGTGGCCTCCATGCGCCCGCTGATGGAGTACGTCGGCCGGGCCTGGAGATGCGCCCAGCAGGCGTGATCCGGCCCGCTCACACCCCGCCGCCCGCGCGAGGCTCGCGTCGCGCGGGCGGCTTTGCGTGTGCGCCGCTTCACCAGCCCTCGCATCCCACGCCGTCTCCGTCCGCATCCAGGCCATGCGGGTCTCTGCCGATGACGCAGACGGGACGACCCACGTCGCGGCAGTCGAGATCGCGGCCATTCCAGGCCGGATACGCTGCCAGACCGGGCGCACACTCCGGCCCACGAGCCCGGCGCCCGATCAATCCGGCGGCGATCACCAGAAGCAACGCTGCGGTGAACCCGCCGACGCCTCTGCGGCTCATCATCAAACCTCCTTTATGATCCGTGACTGCGGCGAGTGACTGCGGGTAGCCTTGCCCCGGCCCGTCCCATGCGGCAGGATAGACCTGTCCACCTCCATCCGCGAGGTCCATCCCATGTCCGACACCCTCACCACGGCGCGGCCGATTGCGCCGGAGATCGAGCCGGCGGTGCCGCCCGCCGGGCCGGAGCGGCTGCTGTCG
>DATAAG010000295.1:0-2318 GCA_036260235.1 Longimicrobium sp. | reverse complement strand
TCCTGGCGGTGCTGAAGGCCGGCGGCGCCTACGTGCCTCTGGACCCCGGCTACCCGGCCGAGCGGCTGGCGTTCATCCTGGCCGACTCCGCCGCTCCGGTGCTGCTCACGCGCGAGACGCTGCGTGGCGCGCTCCCGGCGCGGGAGGGCGTGGAGGTGGTGAGCCTCGACGGCGCGGCGGAGGAGATCGCGGCGCAGAGCGCCGAGACCCCGGAGAGCGGGGCCGGGCCCGGGAGCCTGGCGTACGTCATCTACACCTCCGGCTCCACCGGCGCGCCCAAGGGAGCGCTGATCGAGCACCGCAACGTGGCGCGGCTCTTCGCGGCCACCGAGGCCTGGTTCGGCTTCGGCCCGGGCGACGTGTGGACGCTCTTCCACTCCTACGCCTTCGACTTCTCGGTCTGGGAGCTCTGGGGCGCGCTCCTCTACGGCGGCCGCGTGGTCGTCGTCCCGTTCGATGTGAGCCGCGACCCCGAGGCGTTCCACGCGCTGGTCCAGCGCGAGGGCGTCACGGTGCTGAACCAGACGCCGTCGGCGTTCCGGCAGTTCATCCGCGTGGACGGCGAGCGGGGCGGCGAGCTGGCGCTGCGCGTGGTGGTCTTCGGCGGCGAGGCGCTGGAGCCCGCCTCGCTGCGCGAGTGGGTGGCGCGCCGCGGGGTGGAGCGGCCGCGGCTGGTGAACATGTACGGGATCACCGAGACGACGGTGCACGTGACGTACCGGCCGCTGAGCCGGGAGGACGTCTTGGGCGGAAGGGGGAGCCCGATCGGGCGGGCGCTCCCGGACCTGCGGGTGTACGTGCTGGACGGGGCGCGGCGGCCGGTGCCGATCGGGGTGCCGGGGGAGCTGTACGTGGGGGGCGCGGGGGTGGGGCGCGGGTACCTGAACCGGCCGGAGCTGACGGCGGAGCGCTTCGTGGACGACCCGTACGCCGCCGGCCGGCTGTATCGGAGCGGGGACCGGGTGCGGTGGAGGGCGGAGGGGACGCTGGAGTACCTGGGGCGCCTGGACGGGCAGGTGAAGGTGCGCGGGTTCCGGATCGAGCTGGGGGAGATCGAGGGCGCGCTGCGGCGGAGCGAGGGAGTGGCCGATTGTGTGGTCATGGTCCGCGAGGACGTGCCCGGGGAGAAGCGGCTGGTGGCGTACGTGGTGGGCGCCGGGGAGGCGGAGGCGCTGCGTGAGCGCCTGCGGCGCACGCTGCCGGAGTACATGGTGCCGGCGGCGTTCGTCTTCCTGGAGGCGCTCCCGCTGACTGCGAACGGCAAGCTGGACCGCAGGGCGCTCCCCGCGCCCGAAGGCAAGGCGTATGCCGCGCGGGAGTACGAGGCGCCGGCGGACGAGACGGAGCAGGCGCTGGCCGAGATCTGGGCGGAGGTGCTGGGGGTAGAGCGGGTGGGGCGGTGGGACCACTTCTTCGAGCTGGGCGGACACTCGCTCCTGGCCACGCGGGTGGTTTCGCGGGTGCGGCAGGTGCTGGAGGTGAAGGTCGCCCTCGGTGAGCTGTTCACCCGGCCCGTGCTCAAGGACTTCGCCCAGGGAGTGATGGACGCCCAGCTCGCCCAGGTGGACCCGGACGAGATGGCGCGGCTGCTCGCGCTCCTCGGCGACTCCACCGGCGCATGACCTCCCACCTTCCTCACGCGCTCCACACACCCGATTCACCGGAGTCCCCAGGTCATGAACTCCCTCGCGACACTCGCCGAACTGACACTGGCCCAGCGCCGGGAGCTCCTGAAGATGGCGGTGGCCCGCGGCCTGGTGGGGGACCGGTCGGAGCTTCCGCCCATCGAGCGGGCCCCCCGCGACGAGCGGCTGCCGCTCTCGTTCGCGCAGCAGCGGCTGTGGTTCCTGGAGCAGCTGGAGGCGCTGGGTAGCGCGTACCACATCCACAAGGCCCTGCGGCTGCGGGGCGAGCTGGACCGGGCGGCGCTGGTGCGCGCGCTGGACGGTGTCGTGGCCCGCCACGAGGCGCTGCGCACCACCTTCACGCAGGTGAACGGCATCCCCGAGCAGCGCATCGCGCCGGCGGAGGCGGGCGGGTTCCACCTGGTCGAGCACGACCTGAGCGCGGAGGCGAACGCGGAAGCCGAGCTCGACCGCATCGTGGTGGAGGAGGCGCGCGCGCCCTTCGACCTGGAGCGGGGGCCGCTCATCCGCGGCCGGCTGGTGCGGGTGGCCGCGGACGACCACGTGCTGCTGCTGACGATGCACCACATCGTCAGCGACGGCTGGTCGCTGGGGGTGTTCTTCGACGAGATCTCCGCGCTGTACGCCGCCCACCGCGAGGGGAGGGAGGCGGAGCTCCCCGGGCTGCCGGTG
>DATAAG010000294.1:0-4015 GCA_036260235.1 Longimicrobium sp. | reverse complement strand
GTCTACAACATCCACGCGGGGAAGGATGCGGCCGGACGCGACAACCTGCCCCGCGTGGCGGACCTGGTCCGCGCCACCGGCGCCGACCTCGCCCTCCTTCAGGAGGTGGACCGCAACACCCGGCGGTCGGGGCCCGCCGACCAGCCCGCGGCGCTGGCCCGGCTGACGGGCTACCCGGTGGCGTTCGGGCGCACGATCGGGTTCCAGGGCGGGGACTACGGGATCGCGCTCCTGTCGCGATGGCCCATCCGGCGGGACACGCTCATCCCGCTCACCGTCGCCGCGCCTCCCGGCGGGACGGCGGAAGGCCGCGAGCAGCGCGGCGTGCTGCTCGCGGTGGTGGACGCACCGGGCGGGCCGCTGGCCGTGCTCAACACGCACCTGGATCACACGGGCCAGGACGTCTGGCGGATGCAGGAGATCGCGGGCGTCCTGCGGGTCGCGGCCACGATGGATGCGGGGCTCCCCGTGCTGCTGGGCGGCGACCTGAACGCGCGGCCGGAGAGTCCGATCCACCAGGAGCTGCGCGCGGCGGGGTTCCGCGACGCCTGGCCGGAATGCGGATCAGGGGACGCCATGACCTTCCCGGCCGCCGCGCCGGACCGCAGGATCGACTACCTGTACCTGGCGGGCGAGACGCGCTGCCTGGAGGCCCGGGTGCTGGCGAGCGACGCCTCGGACCACCGGCCGCTGCTGGTCCGGCTCCGGCTCCCCTGAGCGGGCATTGCCAGGCCGCCGGACGGGAGCGTCGTCCTGGAGAGGGTCGCCCCGTCCGCCGCCCGTCCGTCAGCACCGGCGTCGGGTCGTTCCTGAGAGGGTGTTGCCAAACCGCCACGAACGAGCGTTGTCTTCCTGAGGGAGCGCCACACGGAAACCGCGTACGCACAACCGTTTGCGCGCGACCGAAGGATCTTCTCTCCGTCACCCGGGGCTGGCTCCCGCGGTACGAAGCCAGCCCCTCGGCTCTGCCGGCAAGATCCTTCGGTCGGCGCCAGAGTGCGGTGTGAACGCCAGGGCAGGCGCGGCGCCTCCCTCAGGAAGACAAGTCGCCTGAGGCGAGGTTTGGCAACACCTTCTCAGCCTCGTGGTTGGGACCGACTTGCTGTCCACCACCGCGGCACTAGGACTCGCTTCCTTTCCGCTCTCCTCGCGCACCCACTCGCGGAGAGCGTGTTAAGAATCTCGGCTCCTGATTGAAGCGCCTTGATTTCCTGAGGGAGCGCACACCCGGAACCGTAAGCTCGTCAACCGTTTGCGCGCAACCGAAGGATCTCGTCCCGGCCATCGCGGGGTGGCCTTACGGCACTGGTTCAGCCCCCCGGTGCTGCCGACGAGATCCTTCGGTCGGCGCCAGAGCCGGACCCGCAGGCCGTCGAACGGGCGGCGGCAGAGCATCCCGTCCCTGACGGCAACGATGCCGCCACTGGCGCGAAGGACGGCGGCGCGTAGGTTGGGGAATCTGCCCGTGAGGCCCGTCTTTCGCTCGTCCTTCCGCCGCTCCTGCCCTCGTTTCCCATGCAACCGACATCCGCGGCTCATGCGTCGCTCGCGTCTCGCATTCCGCCGGCCGCAGCGGCAGAGGGGGACGGGCTCCCGCGCCGACTGGGGGTGTGGAGCGCCGCCGCGGCCGCCGTGGGGCTCACCATCGGGAGCGGGATCTTTCGCGTCCCCGCCACCGTGGCGGCGGAATCGGGGAGCGTGGGCGCCATCGCGCTGGTGTGGGTGCTGGGGGGAGTGATCACGCTCTGCGGCGCGCTCACCGTCGCCGAGCTGGCGGCGGCGTTCCCGCGCGCGGGCGGCATCTACGTGTACCTGCGCGAGGCGTACGGACCGCTCGCCGCCTTCCTGTTCGGCTGGTCGTGGTTCTTCATCCGCTCGGCCGCGTCGGCGGGGACGACGCTGGTGTTCGTCGCCTACCTCGGCACCTTCGTGCCGCTGGATCCGGTGATGCAGCGCGTCACGGCCGTGGCGCTCATCGTCCTCGTGGGCGCGGCCAACTACCGCTCCGTGCGCCTGGGTGCCACCATCCAGGACGCATCCACCGTCGCCAAGGTGCTGGCGCTCCTGGTGACGGCGGCCGTCATCTTCGCGCTGGGGCAGGCGAGCGGGGGCGCGCTGGCGGCACCCACCTTCTTGATGGGAGACGCGGGCGGGATCGGCGTGGCGCTGGTGGCCGCGCTCTTTGCCTACGACGGGTGGATCGCCGCTACGCTCATCGCGGGCGAGGTGCGCGACCCGCAGCGGGCGCTGCCGCGGGCGCTGGCCTGGGGCGCCGCCATCATCGTCGTCACCTACCTGGCCATCAACGCGGCGTACCTGTACGCCCTGCCGCTGGCGGAGCTGGCCGCCTCGCGGGCGGTGGCGGTGGACGCGGTCACGCGCGTGGCCGGCGCCGGCGGGGCCGCCGTGATCGCCGCGCTGGTGATGCTCTCCACCTTCGGCGGCCTGAACGCGGGGCTGATGACGGGCCCGCGGGTGTACTACGCCATGGCGGAGGACGGGCTGTTCTTCCGGCGCGTCGCGGCGGTGCACCCGCGGTTCGGCACGCCGCACGTGGCGGTGGGGCTGCTGGTGGTGCTCACCGCGCTCAACGCGTCGGTGCGCACCTTCGAGCAGCTGGCCGAGGCGTTCGTCCTCCTCCTCTACCCCTTCCTGGCGCTCACCGTGGCCGCGGTGTTCGTCCTGCGCCGCCGGCGCCCCGACCTGCCGCGCCCGTACCGCACGGCGGGGTATCCCCTGGTCCCCGCCGTCTTCCTGGTGGGAACGGTGGCGATGATGGTGAACGCGCTCATCGAGCGGCCTTCCGCCACCCTGCTCGGCGCCGGGATCGTGGCCGCCGGCGTCCCCGTCTACTTCGCCTGGCGCGCGTCGGCCAGGGCGAAGGGCACCGCCTGACGGCCATCCATGAGCGGGTTCGGCGACAGTGATCATCCCGGCGCCGACGACCCGCAGGCCGGCATCGGCCTCCTGCGCGCGGCGGAAGTGAGTGTCGCCGTTCGTCGTCGCGCCGCGTGTCCTTCGTCCCGTCCCGGGGCTGCGCGGCGGGTTGACAGGCGGGGCGGGGGTTCATAGCTTTCCAGACTCATCCGGCGCGCAAGTGCTGGTTGATTCGGAGGTTGTTGAAACGCTTACGGTGGGTGTAGCTCAGTCGGTTAGAGCGCCAGGTTGTGGCCCTGGAGGTCGCGGGTTCGAGTCCCGTCACTCACCCCTTTGTTTCCGAGCACAGCGGACCCCCGCGACGCCATCGCGGGGGTCCGATTTTGTGGAGGCCCTCTCCAGGCGCCCCCGCGGCGACGGAGGTCTGCTCGCGGCGGCGCGAACGAGAGGGTTGACGGGGAGAAAACACTCGTTTATAGTTCGGACCCCTTCGCGGTGCCGGCTGCCGGATGCGGCGGCGAAGGAAAGCGAAACAGGGGTTGACGCCGGATTCCTGGGCTGATAGCTTACAAGGCTGTCGCTGGAACGGAGGGCGGCGGGTCGAGCGGGAAGGAAATCGGAAAACGGCCCCTTGACCGAAGCGCCTAAGTGGTTTAGATTGAAGGCGTTGCGAGAAAGACGGGCGGAGCGAAAGCAAAGAACTTCTTCTCCGCGACCCCTTGACCGGAAGGCCTGAGGGGGTTAGATTGAAGGGCTCGCTTGAACGAGGCGAGGCGACGCGGCGGCCGGGTGAAACTGGCTGAGCTGCCATGAAGGAAAAGAGCGGATCAACGGTCCGCGCGAGAAGGATTGACAACTCGGGTCTTTGGGAGTGCTAAGACGGGCGCCCCGTGGCGGAGTAAGCCGAAGGCAACACGTCCTTCGCGTCCGCTGATGGTACGGGACGTAAACGTGAAAATTCCGAATGGACACAACCGTGTTCGTTCAAACGAGCTGTTCAACTCATGGAGAGTTTGATCCTGGCTCAGGACGAACGCTGGCGGCGCGCTTAACACATGCAAGTCGAACGGGATCAGCCTTTCGGGGCTGGTTCAGTGGCGAACGGGTGCGTAACACGTGAGCAACCTGCCTGCCGGTG
>DATAAG010000293.1:0-4608 GCA_036260235.1 Longimicrobium sp. | reverse complement strand
GTCAGCACGCCGATGAGGACGGAGACCACGGCCGCCACCGACCAGGTGGCCAGCCAGTTCTCCACCGACGGCTGCCGCGCCGCCAGCCACGCGGCCAGCAGGCCGGTGACGCCCACCACCACCTGTCCCCAACCGCTGACGGCGGTAAAGCTCCCCGCGCGCTCCATCGTCTCGCGGATGTAGCGCAGGTTGTCCATCGCCCGCTCGCGCAGGTCGAGCGGGGCGTCGGGGTCCTCCGGGGGAGGCAGCGTCCGGATCGGGTGGATGGTCGCCATGATGGTACGATGCAGAGGCGAAGGTCTCCTGTCAAGTCCTTTGCGATGCAAAGCAAAGGATGTGCCGCGCCGCCGAGCATCGTGCCGGCCGCGGCGCCCCCTCCGGGCGAGCACCACTCGCCCACCTCCCCCAAGAACCCCTGGGGGAGGTTGGGACGACCGAACGTGCCGGAGCGCTTCGCCGGACCTCCGACCGCGTCCGCGAGGGGCCCCTCTCTCGGCCTCCTTTCCGCGCGTTCATCGCGGAGAGCGGGAGATCGGCATTTCGAGGGAGGCTGAACGTCATTTCCTCTGGAGAATGCCCACCGCCAATCCGGACCGGTAATCGCCCGCACCACGCCGGAGCGACTGAAGTCGCCGCTGGAACTTCGCAAAGTCCGCCTTCGCGGACTGCAGCGCCGCCTCCGCCCCGTGGTGGTGAGCTCAGGGCAGAACGGGTTACCGAAATTGATCCACAAGGGGGAGGGGGGTGGCCTGCCCTCGCGCCACACCCCCCGATCCGGAACCCGGGCTTACACCCTCGCCCGCTTGCGGGAGAGGGTGCGGCTCTCAGGCCGCGGGTGAGGGCCGCGGGTGAGGGCCGCGGGTGAGGGTCCCGCCGAAACTTGACAGCCTCCACGGGCGGCGGGTACACTCCCGCTCCTTATGCGCCCCCATCCCGCAGCACCCCCGCGCGAGTTCGAGGTCGTCCGCGACCCGCTCTGGAACACCATCCGCCTGGACCCGGCGGCGGTCCGCATCATCGACACCCCCGAGTTCCAGCGGCTGCGCCTCATCCGCCAGCTGGGCCTGGCCTACCTGGTCTACCCCGGCGCCACGCACACCCGCTTCGACCACGCGCTGGGCGTCTATCATCTCGCCCGCTGGGCCATGGGGCTGCTGGCGGACCGGGGCGAGCTGGCGGAGATCGATCCCGTGGACTGCCGCCTGGTGCCCTACGCCGCGCTCCTGCACGACGTGGGGCACTATCCCTTCTCGCACGCGCTGGAGGAGCTGGGGGAGGAGGTGATCCCCGCCAACCACGAGGAGCTGGCGGAGCGGTTCCTGCGCTCCGGCGGAATCCGCGCCGCGCTGGAGGAGCTGGCGCCCGACGCGCCCGCGCGGATCGGCCGGATGATCCGCGGCGCCTCGGACTCGCCGCTGCAGGGGCTGGTGACGGGAAGCCTGGACCTGGACAAGATCGAGTACCTGCGCCGCGACGCGCGCTTCTGCGGGGTGCCGTACGGCGAGGTGGACGTCGACCGCCTGCTGCACGCCATCACCCTGCTGCGCGACCCGGAGACGGGGCGCGCGGAGGTGGGGATCCACGAGAAAGGGCTCTCCGCGCTGGAGTCGCTCCTCTTCTCCAAGTACCAGATGTTCCGCAACGTCTACTGGCACCACGCCGTCCGCGCGGCCACGGTGCTGTACAAGCGGCTGGTGCAGGACGCGCTGCGGGGACGGGTGATCTGCGCGGACGAGCTGGTGGGCCAGTCCGACGAGCGGCTGCTGACCGTCCTGGAGCTGCGCGCGGAGGGGCGGGGCGATCCCGCGGCGCGGCGGGTGGCGGAGCGGTGGATCCCCGCCGTCCGCCGCCGCCGGCTTCCCAAGCGGGCGCTGGAGCTGCCGGGCGAGGCGCTGCGTCCGCTCCCCGGCGACGGCTGGCTTGCTTCGGACGCTCCGCTGCGCGAGGCGCTGGAGGAGCGGCTGGCGCGGGAGCTGGGGCTGGACGAGGGGTGCGTGCTGGTGGACTACCCGGAGAAGCCCGGGATGATGGGGCTGGACCTGCTGATGCTGCGCCGCTCCGGCGCCGTGCAGCGCATCGAGGAGACGGGGCGCGCGGGGCTGATCGACCTTCCGCGCGTCTCCGGCGAGCTGTACCACACGGCGCGCGCCTTCCGGGTGTTCACCATGGAGCGGCGGGAGCTGGACGCGGACCGCGTGCTCGCCGTCCTGTCGCTCGACGCGGACGACGCGCGGCGGCGGCTGGCCGCGCCGGAGCCCCTGCTGTGAGCGAGCCCACCCCCGCCGGCGGCCTGGTGGAGCCGGGTGCCGGCGAGCACGTGCTGATCGCCGAGGACGACGCCGCGGCGGCCCGCGTCCTTCGCCTGCTGCTGGAGCAGTCCGGCTACCGCGTCACCATCGCCTCCGACGGCGAGGAGGCGATGCGCATTCTGGACGAGCAGGGGGCGCCGGACCTGCTGCTGCTGGACTGGATGCTGCCGGGCGTCTCCGGGCTGGAGATCTGCCACGCCGCCCGGCAGCGGTGGGACGCGCTGCGCCTGCCGATCCTGATGGTGACGGCCAAGACGGACCCGGAGAGCGTGTACGCGGCGTTCGACGCCGGGGCCAGCGACTACGTGGGCAAGCCGTTCCGCGGCGCGGAGCTGCGGGCGCGCATCAGCGCGCACCTGCGCACCCGGCGCCTGGTGGAGGAGCGGGCGCGGATGGAGGCGCACCTGCGCGAGCGCGACAAGCTCTTCACGCTGGGCCTCCTGGCCGGCAGCGTGGCCCACGACCTGAACAACCCGCTGGCGGTGATCAGCGCCCACGCGCAGATCCTGCTGCGCCGGGCGGCGGACGAGGAGGTGGCGGAGCAGCTGCGCGACATCGTCCACGCGGTGGACCGCTGCTCGCGCATCGTCACCGACCTGCTGAACTTCGCGCGGCGGCACCCGGCGGAGCGCGGGCCGGTGGACGTGGCGAGCGTGCTCCGGGCGACGGTGGGGATGCGCGAGCGCAAGCTGGCGACGTCCGGCGTGGAGGTGCGGATGGAGCTGCCCGACGAGCTGCCGCTGGTGAGCGGCGACTGGCACCAGCTGCAGCAGGTGTTCCTGAACGTGCTGGTGAACGCGGAGCAGGCGCTGCACGAGCGCGGCGGCACGCTGCGGATCACCGCGGCGCCGACGGCGGAGCCGGAGCCGTCCGTCGCGGTGGAGCTCTGGAACGACGGGCCGCCGATCCCGCCGGAGGTCCTCCCCCACATCTTCGATCCCCTCTTCACCACCAAGGCGGGGGACGAGGGGACGGGGCTGGGGCTCTTCATCTGCCGCCGCATCGTCCGCGAGCACGGGGGATGGATCGACGTGCGCAGCGGCGACGACGGCACCGCCTTCACCGTCCGCCTTCCCCTCTACCGGGACTGACCCGACACCCACCGACCGGAGGAACGCCGATGCGCATTCACGTCCGTCTGCTGGCCCTGCTGGCCCTCCCCGCCGTCTTCGGCTGCAGTGCCTCCAACGGAAGCGCGGGAGCCGCGCAGGCGGACAGCGGCGGCGGCCCCTCCGCCGCGGCCGCGCAGCAGGGGCTTCCCGCGGGCGCCGCGGACGCCGACGCGCGCCTGGCCGCCTCTCCCCGCCACGGCGAGTGGGCGATGGTCGGCGTGGACGGCGGCGCCGACAGCGTCCGCGCCTGGGTGGTCTACCCGGAGCGGCGCGACCGCGCACCAGTCGTCATCGTGGTGCACGAGATCTTCGGGCTGAGCAACTGGATCCGCGCCGTGGCGGACCAGCTGGCGGCGGACGGCTTCATCGCCGTCGCGCCGGACTTGCTGACCGGCCGCAACATCCCGGCGGGACCCAGCGGAGAGCCGCTGCGCGACAGCGTGACCGCCGCCGTCCGCTCGCTGGACCAGGGGCAGGTGCAGCGGCGCATCGACGCCGTCGCGCGCCACGCCATGGCGCTCCCCGCCGCGCAGCCGCGCTACGGCATCGTGGGCTTCTGCTGGGGCGGCTCCGTCTCGTTCGCGCACGCGGTGCACGCGCCCACGCTGGGCGCGGCGGTCGTCTACTACGGCACCTCGCCGGCGTCGGACCAGCTGGGGCGCGTGCGGGCGCCGGTGCTGGGGCTGTACGGCGAGAACGACGCGCGGGTGAACGCCACCGTCCCCCCCGCCGACTCGACGATGCGGGCGCTGGGAAAGGTGTACGAGCACGAGACGTATCCGGGCGCGGGGCACGGGTTCCTGCGGCAGCAGGACGGGCAGGACGGCGCCAACCTGGCCGCCACGCAGGCCGCCTGGCCGCGGACGATCGCCTTCTTTCGCCGGCACCTGCGGGGGTGAGGGGTGGGGGCGGATCCCGCGATTCGAAGCAGGCACCACGGATTCGCCAGCTTTTCCCCCACGGCCCGCTGCGCGGGAGGCCCTCTCCCCCGCCCGGCCTTTCGCTCGTTCCTCGCGACGGCGGGCGACCCCTCCCCCAACCCCGGGGGAGGGGTGGTCGACGCAGACCATGGTGGGGGAGGCAGGTTCGGGTGGGGCCGCGGGCGCCCCCCTCCCCGGCCCTCCCCCACCAACTGCGTGGGGGAGGGAGAACGGCAGAATAGCACGGCTGTTCGCCGTTTATCCCCT
>DATAAG010000292.1:0-2657 GCA_036260235.1 Longimicrobium sp. | reverse complement strand
ACCTTCCCCGCCGAGCCCTCACGCCCTTTCCGCGGCGTGAGCACCCGCCGACCTTCTCCCCCGCGCCCGATGACCATCCAGCACGCCGAGACCGACGAGCAGATCGCCGCCACGTTCGACGTGATGCAGCAGCTGCGTCCGCACCTGTCGCGCGACGAGTACGTGCCGCTGGTGCGGGGGCTCATGGAGAGCGACCGCTTTCGCATCGCGGCGCTCACCGACGAGGGCGAGGTGCGCGCGGTGGCCGGCTACCGCATCATGAGCATGCTGTACTGCGGCCGCCTGCTCTACGTGGACGACCTGGTCACCGACGAGCGCACGCGCTCGCGCGGCTACGGCAGGCACCTGCTGGACTGGCTCAAGGAGGTGGGGCGCCGGGAGGGATGCAGCGAGCTGCAGCTCATCTCGCGGGTGACCCGCGAGCAGGCGCATCGCTTCTACTTTCGCGAGGGGCTGGGCATCGAGTGCTTCCACTTCCGCGCCCGGCTCTGATCCGCCCCTGCGTTTCAGCTGATGTGATGGCGCAATCCACCCTGTCCCCCGCATCTACTCGGGCCCTTGCAGGTGAATATCGTCTGCTCTAGTATCGGAGAAACCGTCACTCCCCACCACCAGGAGCAACGATGAGGAAGCTGAGGCTGGACCTCGACACGCTCGCCGTAGCGTCGTTCGAGACCGAGGACGCAGAAGCGGGGCGCGCGACCGTGCAGGGACACCTGATCCCGACGAACCCGTGGTGCGCCGCGAACACGTACCGGACCTACTGTCCGAACTCCGTCTGCACCTGCCCGCCCCCGCCCTGAGCGCACAGGCCGGCGGAAGAGAGGGCCTCACACGAAGTCAACGGAGTCAACGGAGTCCTTTCTCTGTTGACTCCGTTGACTCCGTGTGAGGCAGATTCTTTTCGCGGATTCGATACCAGCCTCGCTACTGCGCTCGGCGGTCGAAGCGCAGCCGGCGGGCGCGCTCGGTGGTGAGCAGCAGCGCGGTCACCCGGCCGGCGCCGTCGCGGACGAACTGCAGGCTCACGCCCCCCTCGCCGAAGTTGTCGCGGAAGCGCGCGGGGAGGGTGATGCTGAACTCGTCCGGTCCCACCCCCTCCAGCCGCCAGTGCAGGTCCCCTTCGAGTTCGCCGATGAGGAAGGTGGAGCCGATCTCCGGGCTGTCGTACACGCCGGGGTATTCGGACAGACGCGCGGGAAGGCCCTCCGCCGGCTCCACGGGCACGTAGCGGCCGGGCGGACTGCCGGCGACGGTGACCACCATCTCCGGCCGCGCACTGCCGGGACGCGTCACGAACTCGACGCGCGTCGGCCTTCCCGTCAGCAGGAACCGCGTCGGCGAGAGGGGCGCCAGCCGCGCCTCGTTCCCCGGGCCGAAGACGTAGAACAGCTCCCCACCCCGCACCACCACCATCCGCACGAGATCGTTCGACGGGTTGTGGTACGTGCCGGCGAAGCGCGCCACCTGGGCCGGCGCCAGGACGACCTCCGGCTCCGCCGCCGGGGCCGAGGCCGGGGTGCCGGCCGCCTCCGCCGGCAGGTAGCCCTCCGCGATCGCCCGCGTGACGGCGATGGCGTCGATCGTGTGCCCGTTGCAGAGCGTGGCCACGGCAAGGCGCTGGTCAGGGAACCGCACCAGGTTCGCGAAGTAGCCGGGATCCACCCCGTTGTGCTCCTCCATCGGCACGCCGCGGTGCCGCAGCAGGCGAATGCCGCCGCCGTACGCGATCGGGCTGCCGCCGTTCAGCCGTCCCGGCTCCCGCATCCGCGCGATCACCGCCGGGCCGCCCACCGCCATCTCGTCGAAGTTGCGCGCCCACCGCGCCAGGTCGGCCACGGTGGACACCGCTCCGCCGGAGCCGACGACGTCGTACGCCGGCATGGCGATGCGCAGCCCGTCCCGGCGCCGCGCGTACCCGGTCGCCCGGCCGGGGACGAGCGTCGTGTGGTCGTCCAGGAAGCGCGTGCTGGTCATCCCCAGCGGGGCGAAGATGCGCTCGCGGGCGAGCTCCGGCAGCGGCTTGCCGCTCACCCGCTTCACGATGACGCCCAGCAGGATGTACCCGGTGTTGTTGTACAGGTGCTCGTCGCCGGGGCGAAAGTTCAGCGCGCGCTGCCGCGACAGCAGCCGCAGGATGTCGTACTCGCGCACCACGTCGTCCGTGCGGCGGCCGGAGAACCCCAGCAGGTCCCACAGGTCGCGCAGGCCGCTGGTGTGGTGCAGCAGGTGGCGGATGGTGATGGGCGTGCCGAAGTCCGGCACCTCGGGCACGTACCGGCGGACGTCGTCGTCCAGCGAGAGCCGCCCCTCCTGCTCCAGCATCAGCACGGCCATGGCGGTGAACTGCTTGGAGATGGAGCCCAGGTGGAACGGCGTCTCCGCCGTCACGGGGACCCCGTGCTCCAGGTCGGCGGTGCCGTAGCCGCGCGCGTAAACGAGGCGGCCGTCGCGCACCACGCCCACGGCGCACCCGGTGGAGTCGGGGAACACGGCGCGCGCAAAGAGCGAGTCGATGCGCGGATCCGCCGTCGTCTGCGCGGCGGCGGGAAGTGCCGTGACGAGGATGATGAAAGGCGCGAGCCGGACCTGCGTGCGGAGTCGCATGGGTGGATCCCTGGTGGGAGTTGAGGTGATTCCAGTCCTACGGATGTAGG
>DATAAG010000291.1:0-6881 GCA_036260235.1 Longimicrobium sp. | reverse complement strand
ACCTCTCTTGTGAACTTAAAGGAGTTCACCATGTGAAATGCCTGTGAGACATGTAGCCGAACAGGCGGGGTGAACCGGGCAACCGGAGCCCTGAAGCACCTGTGAGGCGCACGGTGCGAGCCGTAGCGAAAGCGAACCCGGTTCACCCCGCCTGTTCGGCTACATGTCTCACAGGCATTTCACATGGTGAACTCCTTTCAGTTCACAAGAGAGGTCAGGCTTCGCCTGACGCACCAGAGTCAGCAGAGTAAGCAGAGTTTGGTCTGTGCAAGGGACAACTCCGCTCACTCTGCTGACTCTGCGTGAGGCATTCTTTTTCAGGACCTGGCATTACGACATTGCCCGCACTCTAAAATTGAACCTGTTCGACAAATCGCTTGACCTCGCCGGGAAGATGCATTATCCTGCTCATCGAATAAATTGAACACGTTCAACTAAGTGAGATGCCGGTGAAGATCGTGATCCCGGGCGGGACGGGACAGATCGGAAGGGTGCTCGTCAAAGCCCTGAGGGCGCGCGGCGACGAGGTCGTGGTGCTCAGCCGCGGCGGCGCGCGCGAGCCGGGGATGGTCGCCTGGGACGGCCGGACGCTCGGACCGTGGGCGAACGAGGTGGACGGCGCAGACGCGGTGATCAACCTGGCCGGGCGCAGCGTGAACTGCCGCTACCACAAGACGAACCTGACGGAGATGCTGGCGTCGCGCATCGACTCCACGCGCGCGGTCGCACAGGCCATCGAGAGGGCGTCGCGGCCGCCCCGCGTGTGGCTGCAGGCGAGCACCGCCACCATCTACGCGCACCGCTTCGACGCGCCCAACGACGAGGCGACCGGCGTCATCGGCGGCCACGAGCCCGACGTGCCCGGCTACTGGCGCTACAGCATCGAGATCGCGCAGGCGTGGGAGCGCGAGCTCGCCGCCGCGAACACGCCGTGCACGCGCCGGGTGGCCATGCGGATGGCCATCGTGATGGCCCCGGACCCGGGCGGGACGTTCGGGATCCTGCGCCGCATCACGCGCCTGGGACTCGGAGGGCCGATCGCCGGCGGGGCGCAGTACGTCTCGTGGATCCACGACCGCGACCTGGCGCGCGCCGTCGCGTGGCTGCTCGACCGCGAGGAGATCGAGGGCGCCGTGAACCTGGCCGCGCCGGAACCCCTTCCCCAGCGGGAGCTCATGCGTGCGCTGCGCGCCGCGGCCGGCGTGCCCATCGGCCTGCCGGCGACGCGGTGGATGCTGGAGATCGCCGCGCTCCTCCACCGCACCGACACCGAGCTCCTCCTCAAGAGCCGCCGGGTGGTCCCGGCCCGGCTGCTGGATGCCGGCTTCCGCTTCGACTTCCCCTCCTGGCCCGCGGCGGCGCGAGACCTCGTCGCCCGCAGCGGATGAGGTGCCGCGCCGCATCGCCCTGAAAAGAATGCCCCACGCAGAGCCAGCGGCGTGAGCAGAGTTTGACCTGTGCACGGGGCAACTCCGCTCACTCTGCTGACTCTGCGTGAGGTTCTTTCTTTTCGCGGATCCGGCATCAGGCAGGGCGTTCCCGACGCCGGGCGCGTACGGACCGGCGGCAACAACGAACGTTTGCTTGCTGGCGCCGTGGGGGCGGACGATACTTGGAGCCACATCGTGAAGCCCATCCGACGCACTTTCCTGCCCCACCCTCCCGACGGAAATCCATCAAATGGCGAAGCGAAACGGGCGCGGCATGGCCGGCATGAACGTGGTGCTGTTCATCACCGACCAGGAGCGGGCCATCCAGCACTTTCCCCGCGGCTGGGCGAAGAAGAACCTTCCCGGACTCACCCGCCTGCAGCGCAACGGCGTCACCTTCCAGAACGCCTTCACCAACAGCTGCATGTGCTCGCCCGCCCGCGCCACCTGGATGACGGGCTACTTTCCCGCACAGCACGGGGTGAAGTACACGCTGGAGACCAGCATGCCCGACGACCAGTACGCGCAGATCGAGATGCCGCTGGACTTCGCCAACATCGCCACGGTGATGTCGGCGGCGGGATACAACGTGGTCTACAAGGGCAAGTGGCACCTGAACAAGCCCGCCAACGGCAGCACCTGGGTGCCCGGCGACGTGGGGCAGTACGGCTTCACGCGGTGGAACCCGCAGGACGCCGGCGCCAACCAGGCCATCTCCGAGGCCGGCGGCGGCTATCCCGACAACGACGCCCGCTTCATGAACGACAACGGCGACATGGAGGCCGGCGAGGAGGGGGCGCTGGCGTACCTGCGCTCGGTGGCGGCGCAGCAGCAGCCGTTCTTCATGATCGTCTCGCTGGTCAACCCGCACGACGTGCTCTTCTATCCCAAGACCTACATCCAGGCCGCCTACACCGACACCTGGCTCAGGGGCGACGTCGAGCTGCCGGCCACGGTCAACGAGACCCTCAAGACCAAGCCCAGCGTGCAGAAGCAGTTCCTGGAGTTGATGGCCGTCGGCATGGGGCCGCTGAACACGCCCAGGATGAAGCGGGACTACCTGAACTTCTACGCCAACCTCATCCGGGCCTCCGACCAGTACCTGGTGAACGTGCTGGACACGCTGGAGCTGGCCGGCCTCACCGACAGCACGGTGGTCATCCGCACCGCCGACCACGGCGAGATGGGGCTGGCGCACGGGGGGCTGCGCCAGAAGAACTTCAACTTCTACGAGGAGGCGCTCCGGGTGCCGCTGGTCTACTCCAACCCGCGGCTCTTTCCCCGGGCGCGCGAGACCGACGCCATGGTCTCGCACGTGGACTTCCTTCCCACCATCGCGACGCTGTTCGGCGCGCCGGAAAGCGTCCGCCAGCCCTGGCAGGGAGTGGAGTACTCGGACAACGTGTTGCACCCCCGGAAGGCGAAGGCGCCCCAGGACTACGTGGTCTTCACCTGGGACGACTGGCAGGCGGGGCAGCCCAACCCGCCGTACCTGCCGCCGCCCAACCACATCGTGAGCATCCGCGAGGAGCGCTGGAAGCTGGCAGAGTACTACGACGCCGCGGACCAGGTGCCCAGCCAGTGGGAGATGTACGACCTGAAGAAGGACCCGCTGGAGCGCAAGAACCTGGCGTACGAGGGATACCACCGCACGCGCAGGCAGGAGGCCGAGTTCCGCCGGCTGCAGCGCCGGCTGGAAGAGGTGCAGCAGACGCGCCTGCAGCCGCTCCCCAACACCCGGCAGTCGCCCATCGTGCAGCAGCCCGGGAAGCTTCAGCAGATGCCCGCAGGGAGAGCGATGGCCGACTGACCCAGGGTTGATCCCGTCCCTGGATAACCGGTAACATGTTGCGGATTAGGCCACGAAACGAGGCGCAACGAACAACATGTTACCGCTTCCGTTGCAATCACCCGCCGAGATGGCGCGTGCGCTGGCCGGCCGCGCACGCACGCTGCGCCTGCTGCGCGGATGGACGCAGCAGGAGGTCGCCGATCGCTCGGGACTCACCCTCGCCACCTACCAGCGGTTCGAGCGCACGGGGCGCATCGCGCTGGACCGGCTGGCGAGCATCGCCGTGACGCTGGACGCGGTGCATGCCTTCGAGCAGCTCTTTGCCCTGCCGCCGGCCCAGTCGCTTCTGGAGCTCGCCGAGCGCACCCGGCACCCCCCTCGCCAGCGCGGAAGACGTCTGCGGCCGGATCGCTGAAGCAAAAGAAGAAGCGAATTGGCCTCACGCAGGGTCAGCAGAGTCGCATTCAGGCCCTCTGCTGACTCTGCCGACTCTGTGTGAGACCACGCCGTTTCAATCGCAGGAGCCTTCGGCGAGCGCGGCGGTGACGTGGCCGTAGATACGCTCCTGCAGCCCCTCGGCGCTGATGCCGGCGGCGCGGGCGTAGTCCTGGCGGCGTACGGAGTACGCGCTCACCTCGTCGCCGGCGGTCAGGGTGCGGGTGGCGGGGTGGAAGACCAGGTCCAGGTGCGCGGGGGGAAGGAGCGCCTCCAGCGCGATCAGCGACGCCGTCTGCGAGCTGGGATACAGGAACACGGAGGTGCGGCCGTACTCCACGTCGCCGCGCAATTGCTGCAGCGTGCCGTCGCCGCGGCGCACGTAGACCAGGTCGAACTCCGGCGCCGTGCCGCTGAGCGTGATCGACGGCGCCGGCTGGCCCGGCCGCGGCGCGTCGTCCATCACCCGCGCCAGCACGTCGGCCACGGGGAGCGCGCGCTGCACGGGGGCGAAGCGCAGGGTGCAGACGAGGTAGGTGCCCTGCACGTCCGCGGGCGCCAGCGTGTCGTCGAGCGGGTCGCTGATGCCGAAGTCGCAGGCCGCGGCCAGGGAAAGGGACGCCAGGACGGCGGCGCGGGAGAGCAAAGCACACATGGTGTCACCTTGCTTCGTGGGAGGTGGACCGGCGGAGCTGATACCCACGCTGCGCGCCGCCGTTCATCATCCCATGACCCAGGACGCGTGACCTGCCGCAACCAGGGTGGAGCGAACATGGCGGGCCAACGGGCCGTCCGCCCGCGGGAGCGAATGATGCCCATTGCGGCTCTAAGCCGGGAATCGCCGCGCCCGCGCCGGAGCGACTGAAGTCGCCGCTGGAAAATTCGCAAAGTCCGCCTGCGCGGACTCGCACGGGCAGGATCGCGGCGTCCATCAGCCCACCCGGTGGGGCGAGCAGACTCCTCAGTCGCCGCCAGAGTACCCGGGACACGCGAGTGTCGGGCGGCGCCTCCTTCGGAATGACAGTTTCGTCAGTCCGGCTCGCCGCCGGGGAGCCAGGGGGCCAGCCGCTCGCGGAGGACGCGCAGCGCCTTCCCCATCTGCGCCTCGACCGTCTTGACGGAGATGCCCAGGACGCGGGCGATCTCCGCGTAGCGCAGCCCCTGGCCGCGGCTGAGCTCGAAGACCTCGCGGCAGCGCTCGGGAAGGGCGTCCACGGCCTGGCGGACGGCGGCGTCGATCTCCTCCTCCTGCACGCGCGCGGTCGCCGCCGCGTGCGTGGAGGCCTCGCCGGCGGCGAAGGGCGCGGTGCGCTGCTTCATCCGCTCGTGGCGCAGGTAGTTGAGGGCGCGGTTGCGCGCCGCGCGAGAGAGGTAGGCGCGCAGCGAGTCTTCCACGGCCACCGTGTCGCGGCGCCGCCACAGCTCCAGCATCACGTCCTGCCCCACGTCCTCCGCCACGGCGCGGTCGCCGACGATGCGCTCCGCGACGCCCACCAGGGTGGGGTAGTGCTCGCGGAAGATGGCGTCGAACGCGTCGCGGTCGCCCTGGCGCAGTCGGTGGAGGAGCTCGCGGTCGGTCACGTGCGGTCGGGCTGGGCGCGGCGTGCGGTCTGCTCCCCTGTCGCGGGACTCCGGAGGGGCGTAACGTACCGGGCGGGGCAACCAGCAGCAATCCGGCCAGCGCCGAATCCCCTTCCCCCGCAGACTCCCTCCCGCCGATCCGGAGACCCGGGTGCCGGACCTTCCCGACCAGCCCGCCGCGCGCGGCGGCGACGAGGCCGATGCGGCGGCCGTGGGGTTCGTGCTGCACCTGGCGCGGGCGCTGCACGGCTACGGCACCTCCTCGCAGCGGCTGGAGGACATCGTCTCCGCCATGGCGGACCGGCTGGGGCTGGGCGGGGCGCACGTCTTCTCCCAGCCCACCTCCATCATGGCCTCGTTCGGCCCCCTCGGGCGCCAGCAGACGCACATGCTGCGGGTGGCGCCGGGCGAGGTGAACCTGGCCAGCCTGGCGGCGGTGGAGCGGGTCTCGGTGGAGGTGGCGCAGGGGCGCATCTCTCCCCAGGAGGGCACCGCCCGCATCGAGACCATCGCCGGGAGCCCGTCGCCGTACGGGCCGCTGCTCACCACGGTGGCGTTCGCGGGCATCTCCGGCGCCACCTGCCACCTGCTGGGCGGCGGCCCGCGCGAGATCGGCGCGGCCACGCTGCTGGGGCTGGGGGTGCGGCTGTTCGCCCTGGTGGCGGGGGGGCGGCCGCGGCTGGGCCACGTCTTCGAGCCGCTGACCGCGTTCCTGGTGAGCGTCGCGGCCGTCGCCCTGGCGCACCTGGCGGGTCCGCTCTCGGTGCTGGTCGCCACGCTCGCGGGGCTCATCATCCTCCTTCCCGGGCTGACGCTGACCACGGCGCTCAGCGAGCTGGCCAGCCGCCACCTGGCGTCGGGGACGGCGCGGCTGAGCGGCGCGTTCATCACCTTCCTGGGAATCGCCTTCGGGGTGGCGCTGGGGAACCGCCTGGGCGCCGCGGCGTTCGGGGAGCTGGCCATGTTCGAGCCCACCCCGCACCCGGCGTGGTGGGCCAGCCTGGGCGCCCTGCTCCTTTCGCCCCTCTGCTCGGTCGTCGTCCTGCGCGCCGCGCCCCGCGACGTCCCCTGGATCATCATCGCGAGCGTGCTGGGCGCGGGGGGCGGGCAGCTTGGCGCGCGGTGGCTGGGGGTGGAGCTGGGCGCGTTCGTCGGCGCGCTGGCGGTGGGGCTGGCCAGCACCGCCTACGCCCGCTGGCGCAACCGTCCGCCGGCGGTGGTGCTGGTCCCCGGGATCCTCCTCCTGGTCCCCGGGAGCATCGGGTTCCGCAGCCTGACCTCGCTGATGGAGCGGCAGGCGCTGGCGGGGATCGAGACGGCGTTCAGCACGGTGCTCACAGCCATCGCCCTGGTCTCCGGGCTGCTGATGGCGGGCGTGATCGTCCCCGAGCCGCGGCTGCACGCGGATCCGGAGCGGTCCGGACGCGGATGATGCGGGCCGCTCCCCGTCCCTCCCGTTGATGCGGCCGACAGAACACGGCGTTGCGGCAGGCATCTCACTGCGCCCGCGGGGGGCCCCTCCCCCGACCCCTCCCCGCTCGTTCCTCGCGGAGAGGGGAGAACTCACGCGCGCTACAGCGGGCATTCTGCCGGGCGCACGCCCCCTCCGGGCTCGCAAGACTCGCCCACCTCCCCCAAAAACC
>DATAAG010000290.1:0-2858 GCA_036260235.1 Longimicrobium sp. | reverse complement strand
AACACTTTCTCACTTTCGCACTTTCTCACTTTCTCACTTTCGCACTTTCGCACTCACGCACTCACTCACTCACGCACTCACGCACTCACGCACTCACGCACTCACGCACTCCGTGTCCGACATCCACCTTTCCCAGCCGGCCGCCCGGGCGCTGATGCTCGCGGCGATGGGGCTGGACCGGCGGCCGCGCCGGCGCGCGCGCAAGGCGGACGTGCTGGCCGCCATCCGCCGCATGGGCGCGCTGCAGATCGACACCATCAGCGTCGTCGCCCGCAGCCCGTACCTGGTGCTGTGGACGCGGCTGGGCGACTACGACCCGCGCTGGCTGGACGAGCTGCTGGCGAAGGGAAGGATCTTCGAGTACTGGTCGCACGAGGCCTGCTTTCTACCGATCGAGGACTACCCGCTCTACCGCCACCGCATGCTGGA
This sequence comes from Longimicrobium sp., assembly GCA_036260235.1. Lineage (GTDB taxonomy): Bacteria > Gemmatimonadota > Gemmatimonadetes > Longimicrobiales > Longimicrobiaceae > Longimicrobium. The sequence continues at coordinate 2,429 of DATAAG010000290.1, read as the reverse complement.
CCGGTCGTGGGCCCGCTGGCACTACTCGCACGCGTACATGGAGCGGCACCGCGACGAGGTGGCGCGGCTGCTGGACGTGGTCCGCGAGCGCGGCGAGGTGCGCTCCACCGACTTCGCGCGCAGGGACGAGCGCGGCACCTGGTGGGACTGGAAGCCCGAGAAGCGGATGCTGGAGAACCTGCTGACGGCCGGCGAGCTGATGATCGCCCGCCGCGAGGGGTTCCAGCGCATCTACACGCTGCGCGAGCGGGTGCTGCCGTCGTGGGACGATTCCCGCCTCCCACCCGCGGACGAGGTGCAGCGCGCGCAGGTGCTCAAGGCCGTCCACGCGATGGGGATCGTGAAGGCGAAGTGGGTGGCGGACTACTTCCGCATGGACAAAACGTCCACGAAGGCCGTCCCCCCGCGCCTCGCGGACGCAGGGGAGCTGCTGGCCGTATCCGTGGAGGGGTGGAAGGAGCCGGGCTACGTGCACCCGGAGCACGCGGAGACGGCCCGCGCCGCCGCGGAGGGACGGCTGAAGCCGGTGCTCACGACGGTGCTCTCCCCGTTCGACCCGCTGGTGTGGGACCGCGTTCGCGCGCGGGAGATGTTCGGCTTCGACTACCGGCTGGAGTGCTACACGCCGGCGCCCAAACGCGTCTACGGCTACTTCGTCCTGCCGATCCTGCACCGCGGCCGGCTGGTCGGGCGGCTGGATCCCAAGGCGCACCGCAGGGAAGGAATCTTCGAGGTGCGGAAGGTCCACTTCGAGCCGGGCGTGCGCCTCACGGACCGGCTGATCGCCGAGGTCGCGGCCGCCGTACGGGACTGCGCCCGCTGGCACGGCACACCCCGCGTCGCGCTCCGCGCATCGGATCCCCCCGAAGCCGCCGCCCGCCTGCGATCCGCCCTGGAGCCGGTGGAAGCGAACCCCTGACACCCCGGCGAGGTACATGTAGATTGCGGGTCCCCGCGTGGACCTCTCCTCATTCTTTCTTCCGTGTGGCATCCATCGATGACCGCCATTGATGCCCACCCTTCCGCTCCCCGCGCCCTGCCGCGGGGAATGATCCTGGCCCGGCGGATCGTCCACTGGTCCCTGCTGCCGTGGATGATGCTGGCCATGGTGGCGCCGATGGCGCTGGCCGCCGACAACCCTCGCCAGGGGGAGGCGTTCATGTATGGCGTGTGGTCGTACGGCCCGCTGGCGATGGTGTGCTCCCTGGCGGCGCGGATGCTGTGGCCCCGGGGGTACCCGCGCGCCGCGGTGGCCGCCATCGCCATCCCGCTGGCGATCCTGACGGCGTTCGTGCTTTTGATGGTGGTGGGGACGCTGATGGAATACGGCCTGCGCTGACCGGGCCGGACTGCCGCATTCCGGACGGATTCACTAGCTTTCTGCAACCGCTCCCGGCCGCAGGCGGAACGCGCGCCGCCGGGCGGAAACCAATGCGCCGCCGCGCTCGTAAGTCCTGCCCGCGCAAACGCATCCACCTCATTCGCCTGAACGCTGTAGACATTCCCAGATGTACGGGATCGCGGGCCTGCTGACCGGGCGCACCCTCTGCGGGCGCTATCGCATCGACGCGGTGATCGGCCGCGGCGGGATGGGCGCCGTGTACCGCGCCACGGACGAGCGCCTGGGCCGCGAGGTGGCCGTCAAGGTGATCGGCATCACCGCGCCGGACGCCCAGGAGCACGGCCGGCTGCAGGCACGCTTTCTTCGCGAGGCGCGCGCGGCCGCCACCCTGCACCACCCCAACGTGGTCTCCGTGTACGACTTTGGCACGGACGACGAGGTGGGGCTGGACTTCCTGGTGATGGAGCTGCTGCAGGGCGAGGACCTGGCGGTGCGGCTGGCGCGCACCGGGCCGCCGCCCCTGCACGTGTCGCTCAGCATCCTGCGGCAGGCCGCGCGCGGGCTGGCCGCGGGGCACCGTGTGGGGCTGGTGCACCGCGACGTGAAGCCCGGCAACCTGTTCCTGGAGACCAGCGACCACCCCGACGAGCCGCACGTGCGCGTGCTGGACTTCGGCATCGCGCAGGTGTCGGGGGAGGAGGGGACGATGACGCACCTGACCGAGTTCGGCAGGTCGCCGTTCTCCCCGGCGTACGCGTCGCCGGAGCAGATGCACGGCGAGCGGCGGCTCACCCCCGCGTCCGACGTCTTCAGCCTGGCGGCGGTGGGCTACAACCTGCTCACCGGGGTGCGCCCGTTCACCTCGCCGGATCCCGAGCGGATGATCGCGGAGACGGCGGCGGCGGTGCAGGCGCTTTCGGAGCGCGCGCCTCACGTGCCCGCGCACGTGCGCGACGCGCTGGCCCGCGCGCTGTCGGTGCACCCCGCGCACCGCTTTGCCGACGCGGCGGAGATGGCGGAGGCGCTGGCGAGTGGCGCCGCTCCCGCCCCGGCCATGGCTGCCGCCGCGCCCGCGATCCCCGCGGCG
>DATAAG010000289.1:0-2498 GCA_036260235.1 Longimicrobium sp. | reverse complement strand
ACGCCCAACGGCAAGCTGGACCGCAAGGCATTGCCGGCGCCGGAGCTCGCGTCGGCGGAGGACCGGTACGTGGCGCCGCGCACCCCCGTGGAGGAGGTGCTGGCGGGGATCTGGGCGGAGGTGCTGCGCCTGGAGCGGGTGGGCGTGGAGGAAAGCTTCTTCGAGCTGGGCGGGCACTCGCTCCTGGCCACGCGGGTGGTGTCGCGAATCCGGGAGGTGTTCTCGGTGGAGCTGCCGCTGCGGGCGCTCTTCGAGGGACCCACGGTGGCGGAGCTGGCCAGGCGGGTGGAGGAGATGCGCCGCGCGGGGCTGCCGGTGCTGCCGCCGGTGGTGCCGGTGGAGCGCACGGGAGCGCTGCCGCTGTCCTTCGCGCAGGAGCGGCTCTGGTTCATCGACCGGCTGGAGCCGGGGAGCGCCGTCTACAACGTCCCCGTGGCATGGCGCCTGGGGGGTGCGCTGGACGAGGCGGCGCTGGAGCGGAGCTTGAGCGAGATCGTCCGGCGTCACGAGGCGCTGCGAACGGTCTTCCCGGAGATGGACGGCTCGCCGGTGCAGGTGATCTCGCCCTTCGGCGGGTTCGCCCTGCCGGTGGAGGACCTGTCGGGGTGGAGCGAGGCGGATCGCGAGGCGGCGGTGAGGCGCCGGGCCGGCGAGGAGGCGCGGCGGCCCTTCGACCTCTCGGCGGGCCCGCTCTTCCGTGCGGCGCTGCTGCGGCTGGGTGAGGAAGATCACGTGCTGCTGCTCTCGATGCACCACATCGTCAGCGACGGGTGGAGCAGGGGGGTGCTCTACCGGGAGCTGTCGGCGCTGTACGAGGCGTACCGCGAGGGCGGGGAGTCGCCGCTGCCGGAGCTGGGGGTGCAGTACGCCGACTACGCGGTGTGGCAGCGCGAGCAGCTGGCGGGCGAGGTGCTGGATCGGCAGCTCTCGTACTGGAAGGAGCGGCTGGCGGGTGCGCCGGAGCTGCTGGAGCTGCCCACCGACCGTCCCCGCCCGCCGGTGCAGACGTACCGGGGGGCGCACGAGCGGATCGAGCTTCCCGGCGAGCTGCTGGAGCGCCTCCGGGCGCTGGGGCGGAGCGAGGGGGCGACGCTGTACATGGTGCTGCTCGGCGCCTTCCAGGTGCTGCTGTCGAAGTACAGCGGGAGCGAAGACATTGTCGTGGGCAGCCCGATCGCGGGGCGGACGAGGAAGGAGGTCGAGGAGCTGATCGGCTTCTTCGTCAACACGCTGGTCCTGCGCACCGACATGTCGGGAGATCCGAGCTTCCGTGAGGTGCTGGGCCGGGTGCGCGAGGCGACGCTGGGCGCGTACGAGCACCAGGAGCTTCCCTTCGAGAGGCTGGTGGAGGAGCTGCAGCCGGACCGCTCCCTGAGCCACACGCCGCTCTTCCAGGTGATGTTCACGCTGCAGAACGCCGGGGGCGGGGGAGGCGCTCTTCCGGGGCTGAGCGTGAGCGGAGTCGACGCGGAGCTCGCGAGCGCCAAGTTCGACCTCAACCTGGCGTTCACCGCGAATTCCCGCGCGTTGCGGGCGGTCCTGGGATACAGGACGGATCTGTTCGAGCCGGGCACCATCAAGCGCATGGTGCGCCACCTGGAGCGGGTGCTGGAGCAGGTCGCCGCGAATCCGGATCTGCGGCTCTCGCGGCTGGAGCTGCTCGGCGAGGCGGAGCGCGCCCGCCTGCTCGCGCTGGGCGAAGGCGCCGTGCCCGCGTTCCCCCGCGCCACGGTGGATGCGCTCTTCGCGCGGGCCGCCGCCGCCGCGCCGCAGGCCGTGGCGCTGGCGTGGGACGGCGGGCGGATGACGTACGCGGAGCTGGACGAGCGCGCCAACCGCCTTGCCTACCACCTGCGCCGCGCCGGCGTGGCCGCGGGGACGCGCGTGGGCGTGTGCCTGGAGCGCGGACCGGAGATGGTCGTCGCCACGCTGGCGGCGCTCAAGGCGGGCGGCGCGTACGTGCCGCTGGACCCGGACTACCCCGCGGAGCGGCTGGCCTTCATGCTGGCCGACACCGCCGTCCCCGTCCTGGTGACGGAGTCGCCCCTGGCGGACCGCCTGCCGCCCCACGCCGCGCGCATCGTCCGGGTGGACACGGACGCGGCGGCGATCGCGGCGGAGCCGGGGGACGCGCCGGCGGCGGGGACGGACCCGGAAGCCGCGGCGTACGTGATGTACACCTCCGGCTCCACCGGCCGGCCCAAGGGCGTCGAGGTGCCGCACCGGGCCATCGTGCGCCTGGTGCGCGGGCAGGACTACGTCTCCATCGACCCCGCCGACGTGTTCCTGCAGCTCGCGCCCGCCTCGTTCGACGCGGCCACGCTGGAGCTGTGGGGGCCGCTGCTGAACGGCGCGCGCCTGGCCATCCATCCCGCCGGGCAGCCCTCCGTGGAGAGCATCGGCCGGGCGCTGGCGGAGCACGGCGTCACCGTCCTCTGGCTGACGGCGGGCCTCTTTCACCTGGTGGTGGAGGAGCGCATCGAGATCCTGCGCGGCGT
>DATAAG010000288.1:0-2371 GCA_036260235.1 Longimicrobium sp. | reverse complement strand
CATCGCCTGGGCCAACTCGCCGTGGGCGGCCGGCTACCACCACCTGTGGGAGACGGAGCTCACGCTGCGGCTGGGCGCGGACCAGCTCTCGTACCCGCTGCACCACTGGATCAACGACGGCCTGATGGCCGTGTTCTTCTTCCTGGTGGGGCTGGAGATCAAGCGCGAGGCGCTGATCGGCGAGCTGGCCTCGTTGCGGCGGGCGGCGCTTCCCGCGGCCGCCGCGCTGGGCGGGATGGTGGTGCCGGCGCTCCTCTACGCCGTGCTGAACGCGGGGGGCGAAGGCGCGGCCGGGTGGGGGATCCCCATGGCCACCGACATCGCCTTCGCGCTGGGGGTGCTGGCGCTGCTGGGGCCGCGCGTTCCGCTGGCGCTCAAGGTGTTCCTGGCGGCGCTAGCCATCGTGGACGATCTGGGCGCGGTGCTGGTGATCGCCGTCTTCTACACGGACCAGATCGCGTGGAACGCGCTGGGCCTGGGGTTCATCGTCCTGGCCGCGCTGGTGGTGGCGGCGCGGCTGCAGGCGCGCAGCCCGCTCGTCTACGTGGCGCTGGGAGTGCTCCTCTGGCTGGCGTTCCTGAAGAGCGGCGTGCACGCCACCGTGGCCGGGGTGCTGCTGGCGATGACGATTCCCGCCCGCACCCGCATCGACACCGCGGAGTTCCTGGACCGCGGGCGGCGCATCCTGGACCACTTCGACGCGGCCGGGGTGGAGGGTTCCGGCGTGCTCACCAATCCGCGCCAGCAGGCGGCCATCCAGGAGATGGAGAACGCCTGCGAGGCCGCGCAGGCGCCGCTGCAGCGCATTGAGCACGAGCTGCACTACCCGGTGGCGTTCGGCATCATCCCCCTGTTCGCGCTGGCCAACGCGGGGGTGCACCTGGGCGGCAACCTGGCGGGCGCCATGCGCGATCCGGTGGCGATCGGCATCATCCTGGGCCTGGTGGTGGGCAAGCCGATCGGGATCACCCTCTTCGCCTGGCTGGCGGTCAGGCTGAAGCTGGCGGCGCTCCCGCAGGGGATCGGCTGGCGGGCCATCCGCGGGGTGAGCCTGCTGGGGGGCATCGGCTTCACCATGTCGCTGTTCGTGGCCGGGCTGGCGTTCCCGGGCGCGCCGGAGATGAACGAGGACGCCAAGATCGGAATCTTCGCGGCGTCGCTGGTGGCGGGGATCGCGGGGTTCCTGGTGCTGCGGCGGCTGGCCCCGGCGCCGAAGGCGGCGCTGGACGGCGTGGAGGAGTGAGCAAACGCAACGGAGCCCGCCGGACGATTCCGGCGGGCTCCGTTGCGAAGCGCGTTCCTTGTCCAGCCCTCACCCTGGGGGTACTGCAGCCTTCCGTTCTCAGCCGTGCCCACCCGGAGGACGCCTTGGGAGCATGTTGAGGTGGGGGTCGCGTCGGCATTCTCGAACCGTCGACTCGTACCGACCCTGTGTACCGCACCGTCACCGTCGATGTTGCGCGCGCAGGATTAGGAGAACATGAATCCTGCCGCGCCCCCTCGTACGCCCCGGCCACGGCGGAAGTTTCACCCGGCCACTGCGTACACCCTTCGGACACCCGGCACCCCCGAAAGGTTGCAATGCCCCTGTGCGCCGCCCGCACCGGTGACGACGGCCGACGATCGCCCGCACCGTCTGCTCGGCGGAGGATCGTCGTCGCACCCGCTCCGCCTCCACGATGAGGGGAACACGACCATGGAGCCGCTCGTCTCTGCCGCCGAAGAGGTCCTCGCCGCCGCTCCCGGCGAACTTCAAACGGTGCCGCCCGCCCCGTCCGCCGCTCTGGCGGGGCTGGCGGACATCCAGAGCGTCAGCGCCTCGCTGAAGGACGAGGTCAGGGCGATGTCGGAGGCACTCCACCAGTACCGCCTCTACCACCTTTCCTCGACCGAGTCGATCGCTCTGATCGACAACACCACCCTGGCGTCCGCCGGAACGCTGCTGATGGGTGAAAACGCCCCGACGCCGCACGTGCTGCTGGACCTGGCGACGTTCGTAAACGAGTACGTCCTCAGCGACCGGCTAGTGTTCCTGCCCGCGGGACCGTCCCTGAAGCGCACCCACGAGGGCATGGAGTACCTGACCAACCGCTTTCCCGCGCTCAGGCCGCTGAACGTCAGCCCCGCGCTGGAGGAGTGCCTGGTGCGCGTGTGGGTGGACTCGCGCGAATGGATCGAGTCCCTGCGGGCCAGCGCGTTCTCCACCGTCAGCCAGAGCTTTGCGGATGAGCTTGCGCGGGGGTGGCGCTCCCTCCTTCCGCCACACGCGGAAGAGGCATTTGCGCCCGAATCCGTGCTGCCGAACCCGCTGGAGGCCTCCATCGAGTTCGGGACCGCCGGCGTGTCGGGCTTTTTCGATCACCTGTGGGGA
>DATAAG010000287.1:0-7445 GCA_036260235.1 Longimicrobium sp. | reverse complement strand
CACGCGGTGCGCGCGCAGCTCATCGGGCAGTTGCACTCCGTCCAGCCCGTGCACCCGTCGCAGGTGTCGCCGCAGGTGTCCGCGCAGGTGAAGTCGTCGCACGTGTTGGCGCAGGTGGCGGGACAGGTGGCGTCGCAGCTGGGGCAGCCGGGGCACGTGCAGTTGGTGTAGCAGGTGCACTGCTCGCCGAACACCGTCCCCTTCGTCCTTTCAGGGCGGGTGGTGTCGAAGCTGTCGACCGCCAGATCTTCCACGTTCAGGGTGAGCTTGGCGCGCATGGCATCCTCCCGGGTGGTGCGGTGGGTGCCGGTCCCCCGCGGACCGGACGCAAACGGCCGCGCCCCCAGGCAGGGCGCGGCCGCTGTTACATCCTCATACGAACAGTCCCGTCCAACACCGAATGTTTCGGCGAAAACAGGGCGCAGCAGCAGTACCCATGCTCGTAGGCGTCAGCGAGGACGGGGTGCCAGGGTCGCGCGATCTGGCCTTTTCAGATCCGCAGAACGGGGGCCTCCGCAAGAACGATACCGCACGCGGTGTCTGAAATGGATCGTCCCCCGGTGGCGCAGAGACGCCTCCCCAGCGCCATTGCCATTGGTGAGAAGCTGCGGCGGACGGTGGTGAATCGTGGAAAACGCGGGGCAGGATGGCGTCGCAGATCAGCGACGTGCAACAGCGGGAGGGGCGTGGATCAGGAGGGCCAGGGCGCCACGAACTCGAACTTCATCCGCTTCTGGATCCGGCTGAAGTCTCGCTCGTTTTCCGTGATCAGCGTGAGGCCGTTCTCCCGGCATGAGGCTGCGATGAGCGCATCATTGACAAAGCCGCGTGGGAGAGCACTCCGATCCAGCCCGTCATGCCAGGCCAGTTGCGCGATCACATCTGCAGCCTGTACCCAGGCGCTGTGGGAGGGTGCAACGACACGCCGGGTCCGCTTGAAAGGGTAAGCGAGGCCCGTGATGAGATCGCGCGCCATCTTCGGATTGTTCGAGCCAAGCACCAGTTCGTGGAGCACCACTGAACTCAGGTGAGTGGCCGCAACGTGGGAGCGGTGGAACCGCTCCAGGTCAGTTCCATCGGTATCCGGGTTACGCCACGCGCGGATGTAGACATTCGTATCGAAGACGTACCGCCTCACAGATCCAGGTGCTCATCGAACAGGTTCTCTATCTCATGCCCCCGACCGGAGAGCTTCCGCAGACCCGCGATGGCTTCTCCCTGGAAGAGCAGCAGGTCCAGCGCCTGATCGATCGCCTCGGTTTCGGTGCGTGCACCCAGCAACGTAACCACACGATCGAGCTTCTGCTGATCAATGTTCAGGTTCTTTCTGCGAATGGTCGGCCGCGTGTCCGCTGGTCTGCCCCGCCGCCTGGAACTCGAAGCATTGGCCATCATCTTCTCCCTTTGTCTGTGCAGAATGCAAATTACGTCTGTATCGCCTCAGCGGCAAGGCGAGACACACACAAGCAAAGCGCCGGTGATCTGGTTTGAGATCACCGGCGCTTGCGGGATGAAGACCGGCCCCACCGCACGGGTCGGGATTGCTGCCGCCAAGGCGCCGCGGGATGAACATCGCGGGACCGGTAGTCCGGTCGGGCCGGCGGAGCGGGCCACGTGCGGTGGAGCCGTGGATGCATGATGCATCGTCCGCATTCGCCGCGCAAGCAAACATGCGGCTGCTGCTGTCTATTCCCGCGCACCCCGTGGAGAGAACTTGTGTGCCGCGGTGCGCGCCAAGCGCAGATGTGTACGCCGGCGCCCCCGACGCCACGACTTCCACACGTCTATCCACTCATGCAGGTGCATGTACACATAGGCAGAGATTGACAGCACCAGGAAACCCAGGCTCAGCTTCACCGAGATGATGAAGGCACTGGTCAGAAGGATGAGCAGGAACATGCCGATGCCCAGCGTGCGAAATACCCACATGTATCTCACCAGCGGCTGCATGTGGTTGAACGACGTCTCCGCATCGTTCATGAACTGATTCACCCGCCGCGTAAGGTAGGCACGCCGCGCCAGCAACTCGGGGTTCTGTCCGCGCGTTTCCAGGATGAGAAGGTGCACCGCGTCTTCCTTGTCGTTCATCGCGCGGGCGGAGCGCACGCTGTGGTCTACTCTCTTGAGGATGTTGTAGAACCGCAGGCGCGAAATGATCACCAGCAGAAAGAGCATCGACGAGCATACCGTCTGCACCGTGAGGGCGGCGATCACGTCGTCCGCCGTGAACCGGGCCGCCATTTGCCCCTGCAGCGCTTCCAGGGACTCGGTGCGCAGGGAGCCCCACACCGCCTGGATGTCTCTGCGTAACAACTCGATCTTGGGGAGCACGGGCTGGTCGGCGGCAAGGAGCGTCAGGAAGCCCGAGAACGCCAGCGCCCCGAAGAGCGCGCTCTCCAGAGTGTAGGACTCCACGCGGTGCGTGATGGAGAACGTATCCGTCTCCATGTTCGCGATCCGCAGATCATTGTGGTCGATGGGATCGAGATCATCCGCGTGCTCCACGACATGCTGCTCTTCGGGCGGGGGAGACCATGGGCGCCCAGAGGCACTGAAGAGGTAGAGGATGCCGATGTACGACCCATAGAGGCCGAACGAGACGACCGTGAACAGCAGGCGCAGCGAGTTGCTGTTCCAGTCTTCGGTGGCGCTATACGCGGCGACCGTCCCCGATACGACGACGAACAGCACCAGGATCAGCGCCCACGGCCCACCCTCCACGACGATGTGCTTGGCTGCGTGCTTCTCCAGAAGGCGATTGTATTTCCAGTAGACGAGCAGCAAGATCGTGGCGGTGATGCCACCCACCTGCAGGCTCCAGAACAGCACGTCGGAAAGGTCGAAGTAGATCCACAGATCCAGCACGATCAGCCGCAATACGAAATCGACAACGATGAAGCTCCCTGTGAAGGTGAGGCGCTCGGTGTTTCTGCGCCTCGGTTTCCCCGTCCCGGTGTTCCTCGCCCGAGAGGGTGCGGAGTTCGTCACCATCATTGAACACCACCATTTTGAATATTCGTTTCACCGGTCCGATACCGTGCATGTTTGAGCATCCGGCAGGCGCGGCGCAAGAAAAAGCTAACGGGGCCGGCGGATCGCTCCGCCGGCCCCCCGGCCGTCAACCGATCAGCGGCGCATGATCAGACGGCGCCGGCCATCTTCTCCTCGTGCTTGTGCGTCCCCAGCAGCTCCCGGGCGACGATGTAGCCGGAGCCGCCGTTGATGCCGTGGCCGGGCCAGGTGGCCGCGCCCAGCATGTGCACGTTGGGGACGGCCGTCCGGTGGCTGGGCTGCCCCGGCAGCGGGCGGAAGAGGTAGCTCTGCGACACGTCGTGCGAGCCGCCGTACGGGTCGCCCGGGCCGGAGTTGGGGTTGAAGGCCGCGATGTCGGCCGGGGAGGTGACGTGCATCCCCAGGATGGCGCCGGGGACGTTGGGCAGGTGGTGCCCCACGATCCCCACCAGCCGCTCCGCGTAACGCTGCTTCAGGTCCTCCGTCCACGTGCCGTCGCCCACGTCGATGCTGCCGGCCGCGTCGCCGCGGGGGCGGGTGGGGATCTCCAGCACCTGGATGCGCATGATGGCCTTCCCTTCGGGCGCGCGCGACGGGTCCAGGTTCGTGGGCACGTCGATGGAGATGGCGGGCTGGGCCGGAAGCCAGCCGTTGAGCGCCTGCGTCACGTGCAGCGCGGTGCCGGCCAGCGACGGCGCCAGGTGCGGCTGCCCGGTGCGCGCCATCCGCTCGTCCGCCCAGCGCGGCGCCTCGCTGAGCGCCAGCTGGATCTGCACGCAGCCGCGGCCGTAGCGGTACTGGCCGGCGCGCTTCACGAGCGGCGCGGGGACGTCCGCGTCCGCCAGCAGCGTGAGGTACATCTGGTCCGGCGCCACCGAGGCGACCACCGTGTCCGCGCCGATCTCGTCGCCCTGCGCGGTGCGCACGCCCACGGCGCGGCCGTTCTTCACGACGATCCGCTCCACCGGCGTGTGGGAGCGCACCACGCCGCCGCGGTCCTCGATCAGCCGCACCAGCGCCTTCGCCAGCATCTCGCTGCCGCCCACGGGGAGCGCCATCCCGCCGCCCATCAGCGCCATCAGCGTCAGCGGCACCCAGAAGCCGCCGTTGGCGCCGTCCGGGGTGCGGCCCAGGTGCATCACCCAGGGCGCCACCATGGCCTGGAACACGTCGGACCGGAAGCGCCCCTCCAGCACGTCGCGGGCGGTGGTGAAGAAGTCCGCGGCGAAGTCGGTGTAGCCGGGGCCGTCGGGGTTCACCATCAGCCGGCGGATGATCTTCCTGGCGTCGTCGCTGGCCAGGTCCAGGTTGAAGAGGCCGAACACGTCGCCGGCGTGCGCGCCGAACTCCCGCATCATGGCGCCGAACGCGGCCCCGTCGCCGGCGGCCAGGCGCTCGCACTCGGCGATCTGCTCGCCCATGTCGCGGCAGAAGACGGCGGTGCGGCCGTCGGGCATGGAGACGCCCGTGGGGTACGGCGTGTTGACGTAGTGCAGCCCGCGCTCCTCCAGCTCCGGCCCCAGCTCGGCGTAGGCGGCGCCGGTGAGGAAGAGGGGGTGCGCGGCGGAGAAGGTGTCGTGCTTGAAGCCGGGAAGGGTGAGCTCGTCGGTGCGGACGAATCCGCCGGGGCGGTCGTTGCGCTCCAGCACCAGGACGCTGCGCCCGGCGCGGGCAAGGTACGCGGCGGCGACCAGCGCGTTGTGGCCGCTGCCGATGAATACGGCGTCGAACTTCTCCATCGGTCGTGTCTCCGGATCTATTCGGTGTGCGCGAACAGAGGCCGCAGCGGGCGGCCCCTGGAGATGGGGGTGATCAGGACGGCGCTCCCGCATCCCGTCCCCGGGGCAGGTGGGCGGACGACACCCGGCGAAAAACTACCGTTTGCGAGGTGCGCCCACCAGACCTGGACAGGATGTTTTGCAACGGGCGTTCCGCGCTTGCGTCCACGACGTACGCGCATGTAAGCGATTGCGGCCCACTGTTTTTGCGGAATTGCGATCTCGGTGGAACTTTTGGAATTCGTGGACTGTGCGCCGCAGTCGGGACACGGCTGCCGCAGGGCCGGGGCCCTCACCCGGCTCGCCGAGGCTCGCCACCCTCTCCCACAAACTGCGTGGGAGAGGGTGTACACCCCGAGGTCGGCCTGCACGAACGAACATCCTGCTGGCCGCTGCGCCCCCTCCGGGCGAGCACCACTCGCCCACTTCCCCCAAAACCCCTGGGGGTTGTTCACCCGCTCAGGTATGGGCTGGCGCCACTCACGCACTCACGCACTCACGCACTCCTACCGCCGCAGCGGCGTCACGGCCGTGGTGCTGTCGACGTGGATCACGGCGTCGAACTGGCGGGAGAGGATGGCGGTGAAGTAGTGGCTCTGGCGCTCGGTGCGCGGCAGGTAGACGACGCCTACGGCGCGCTCCAGGCGCGGCTCGCCCAGCGCGGCCGACAGTTCCTCGCGTCCGCGGAAGGTGAGCAGAAAGGCGGGGATGCCGGTGCGGTGGAAGAGCGCGGAGTAGCTCTCCGGCAGGGCGGCGTTCAGACGCCGGACGCGACCGGGGGCGTCCCACTCCTCCGCGGCGAGCACGGTGCCGTGGTAGGTGGTGAAGCCGACCAGGATGGCCTCGCCGGTGAACGCCTGACGCATCAACTGTCCCACGTTCCACTCGCCGCCCTCGCCCATCTCGGTGAGGCGCGCGTCGCCGCTGTGGGTGTTGTGCGCCCAGACCACGATCTTCGGCGGGCGGCCCTGCGCCGCCAGGTGGTCGGCCAGGTGCTCCAGCGTCATGGCCATGTGGCGGTCGCGCGCGTTCCACGAGGCGGGGCCGCCCTCCCACTGCGCCCGCCAGTACGCCTCGCCCCCCGCCACGACGCGCGCGTTCTGCAGCGCGGAGAACCGCTCGTCCGCCGCGTGCGCGCCGCCGCCGCCGGCCGCGTACAGGCGCTCCATCTCCTGCACCTGTGCCTCCGCCTCGTCCTGGCACGAGCGGGCGGCGTCGCGCAGGGCTTCGGCGCCGTAGCGGACGGGAGCCTGGCGATACGGGCGCAGGCAGGCGTAGCGCTCGCGGGCGCGCACGGCGGCGGCGGGGTGCGTGCGCGCCAGGTACGCAAGGACGGAATCCGCCGACTCGAACCAGCTGTACACGTCCAGCCCGTAGAAGCCCACCTGCTCCTCCGCCGGGCGCCCGGCGTTGTGCTCGCGCATCCAGACGACCAGGTCGCGGATGGCGGTGTTGGCCCACATCCACTGGGGAAAGCCGGAGGTGAAGCCGCGCAGCGCGTTCTCCACCGTGGACGGACCGCCGCGGATGAAGCGGTGCACGGCCTGCGCGTCCGGCCACTCACCTTCGATGGCCACGCCGGAGAAGCCTTTCTCGAGGATGAGGCGCCGGGTGATGCGGGCGCGCTCGCGGTAGAACTCCTGCGTGCCGTGCGTGGCCTCGCCCAGCAGCACGAACCGCGCGTCGCCGATGAGCGCCATCAGCGAGTCGTAGTCCGTCTCCGCGCCGGTGAGGGGAATCGCCGCCGCGCGGACCAGCTCCAGCGACGCGGAGTCCGCCGGCCCCGGCAGGTTCTGCGCGGCCGCGGCCGCGCCGCCCGCCGCCGAGCACGCGGCAAGGAGCGTGAGCAGCAGAGATGCGGAGAATCGGGCGAGGCGGATCGGCGGCATCGGCGCACCTCGAGGCACAAGCGTTTTCGGCGGACGAGGCGGTCCGGGAGGGCAGGCGGCGTACCAGCGGGGAAACACTCGTCGGGCCCGCCCCCGGCGGCGCCCGAGAGCGCGCCACCCCCTCCCGCAAACAGCGCGGGAGGGGGTGTATACGGCGGGTGCTGAGGAGCGGACACCGTGCCGCCCGCGGCGCCCCCTCTGGGCGAGCACCACTCGCCCACCTCCCCCAAAAACCCCTGGGGGAGGTTGTCGGAACGCGATTCCGTTGCAGGTGAAGCCCCGTTCGGCGAGGAACGAGCCGAAACGGGGCTTGTGGCCGTTCGAGCGGCGGGTTTACCCGCGCAGGCCAGGGGCCGGCGCCACTCACGCACTCACGCACTCACGCACTCACGCACTCACGCAGACGGGGCCGGCGGATTGCTCCGCCGGCCCCGTGGCTCATCCCCCCGAAGCAGATGGTCAGCCCTGCGCCTGCTCGGTGTTCTGCTGCATGCCGCTGTCGGTGCCCAGCTGCTGCTGGCCCACGTCGCCGCCGATCTCGATGCGGCGGCGGCGGGCACGCTCGCTCTTGGGGATGCTCACCGTGAGCACGCCGTCCTGGAAGCTGGCCTGGATGTTGTCCGCGTCCACGTCGCGCGGCAGCACGAAGGAGCGGGTGAAGGTGCCGTAGCGGCGCTCGGCCAGGTGCCAGCGGCCCTGCTCGCCCTCGGTGCGCTGCTCGCGCTTCTCGCCGCGGATGGTGAGGACGTTGTTCTCCACGTCCAGC
>DATAAG010000286.1:0-9220 GCA_036260235.1 Longimicrobium sp. | reverse complement strand
TGCGCCGATCCTGTAGGACGAAAGACGTCTCGCACGAATCTCTCGTCCCCATCAACCTCCCCCAGGGGTTTTTGGGGGAGGTGGGCGAGTCATGCGAGCCCGGAGGGGGCGCGGCGGCTCGCACCGGACCTTACCATTCAGCGCCTGTACACGCGGGGCGCCTTCATCACGCCAGAAATTCGGTTTGTTGCGGACGTGGCAGGGCTTCTCTCTAGGCGACTCTCTTAGGAGGGAGGCGCTCTCCCGATTTCGTCCCGCCGCACGGAATTATGGGCGCCGGCCGAGGAATCTACCGTCCGAACTTGGCGGCCAGCGGCGAGTTGCGGACCTGTCCCCCACGCGGTTTTTCCTTTTCGGAAATCTGGAGCAGCCCAGCTAGTGATGAACGGGCCTGAGGACATCCCCCTGCGCGACCGCATCTTCAGGCGGGATGGGCATCGCTGTGTGTACTGCGGGACGGTGTTCCCGGCGGAGCAGCTTTCGCTGGACCACGTGCAGCCGCGCATGCGCGGCGGCGACAACTCCGAGGGCAACCTGGTGACGGCCTGCCACGCCTGCAACACGCGCAAGGGATCGCTCCCCGCCTGGGCGTTCCTGGCGGAGCTGCCCGAGGAGCGCGAGAACTTCCTGCGCTACGCCACCGCCGTCTGGTCCCGCCACCTGCGCGCCATCCAGGAAGCCGTGCGGCGCTGAGATTCCGTCGTTTTCTGCAGATTTGCGCATCCTTCCTCCCCCGGCCTTTCCTTCCGCCCGCAACGCCTCCGCAGCCAGTCCGCGGCTGCATTCGACCGACGCGGAGACAGCACCGGAGCGCCGCTTTGCGCCATCCGGTCCCGCGGCGCGCCGGCTGGCCTCATCCGGCCGATTTCCCCGACATCTGCTTGCGAATCCATGCTTTGCGGCCTTTCGGAGGAAAAGGGCCGGCAGGAACGCCGCTCACGAGTGTCCGTTGCACAAGGTTTGTCTAGTGGCGCTCACTTTGCATGGGGATGGGGATGCCGGTTCGGCGACGGCCCGGAGGCGCGGAGCGCTACCGATCCGCCGCAAAAGAGGTTCTAAAACCGGAGGGAGTGGTTCTGTGGCGCGCAGCAGGATGCAGCAGCTCGAGCGGACGCTCGGCATGGCCACACGGTTCCTGGAGGAGGTCAGGGGCGACATCGGACGCGCGGCGCTGGAGGGGGCGGACATCCCGCCACGCCTGCGGAGCGTCCACGAAAAGCCGGGGCACGCCACCCCGGAGTTCCGCACTCTCGCCATCCCCGTCCCCGACGGGCTGGGGAGCGTGCCGCCGGAGATCCTCTCCGGCACCATCGCGAAGTACGCGCAGACCCGGAAGCCGGACTGCCTGATGCTGGCGATGGAGGCGGAGATGCAGGCGGACGGCGAAGGGAGCCGGACGGTGCTGATCGCGGAGGCGCGCGACCGCGCCGGCACCCGCATGTACTGGATGCAGCCGTTCCGGCCGGGCGGATCGAAGGTGGACTGGGAGGAGCCGCTCACCGGCGGCTGGTGCGACCCCGGCGAGGCGGAGATGATCCTGGACGCCGCCTTCCCCCGCGGCGAGGCGCGCGAAGAGGCCGCCGTCGCGCGCAGGACGCCGGCAGAGCGGGCACGCCGCGAAGTCCGCCGGCAGGTGCCGCAGGAGGACCGTGAGGTGCCGCTGGCGGGCGTAGCGGGACGGGCGGATTGACGGCAGTGCCTGGTGCCTGGTGCCGAGCGGCCTGTGTGCCGGCTACTCGGTCCGCGGTACTCGGTACTCTCAGCTCCCGTCCGACGCGCGGCTGGGACGCCCTTCGGTGGATCCCGGCCGCGGCGCGGCGCCGAAGCGGCGTTCCAGCTCGCCCCACACCTCGTCGGCGTCCAGGCCGCGGGCACGCCATAGCACCATCAGGTGGAACAGCAGGTCCGCGGACTCCGAGCGGAGCTCCGCGTTGTCCCCGTTCTTGGCGGCGATGATGGTCTCCGCCGTCTCCTCGCCCAGCTTCTTGAGGATCTTGTCCACCCCCTGCGCGAACAGGTAGGTGGTGTACGACCCCTCCGGCCGCCCACGCTCGCGCTCGCCGATGATCTCCTCCAGCCGGGGGAGCATGGGCCGCGGGTCCGTCGCCTCGGCCAGGTCGCCTGCGGGATCTGCCGCGCGGTAGAAGCAGCTTCGCTCGCCGGTGTGGCAGGCGGGGCCCCTCTGCCGTACGCGGTAGAGAATGGCGTCGGCGTCGCAGTCCACGCGCACGTCCACCACCTCCTGCGCGTGGCCGGTGGTCTCGCCCTTCATCCAGAGCGCCCCACGCGAGCGGCTCCAGTAGTGCGCGCGGCCGGTCTCGGTGGTGCGTTCCAGTGCCTCGCGGTTGGCCCACGCCAGCATGAGCACCTCGCCCGTGCGCGCGTCCTGCGCCACGACCGGCACCAGGCCGCGCTCGTCGAAGGTGATGGTGTCGATCCAGGGCATGCGTCCGGGCCTGCGGTTGCGGATTGCGGCGAAGGCGACAGGTTAAGGAGGGAATAGGGAATAGGGAATAGGGGACAGGGGACAGGGGACAGGGGACAGGGGACCGCCTTCTCCCCTCTCCTGCGCAGTTTGCGGGAGAGGGGCCGGGGGTGAGGGGTCCGCGCGAAGCGCGACGCCGTTCCGCCGGAGCGAATGATGCCCATTGCGATTCTGATCCGGTAACGTGCCGTCCGCCCGCGGGAGCGAATGAAAATTCGCCGCTGGAAGTTCACGACGTCCGCCTGCGCGGACTGTACCGCTGCATCGTGCACCATGGCGCCTGCCCGGTTCCTGGACCACTCGACACTGGGCACTGGGCACTGGGCACTGGAACGAGGCACTTCTTCTCTCCATGCACCACGCACTCGAGCGGGCACCCGTCTGGACCGACCGCTGGCGTACGTCCGGTCACCTGGTCCTGCTGCTGGACTTCGACGGGACGCTGGCGCCCATCGTGGACCGGCCGGAGATGGCGGCGATGCCGCGGCGCACCCGCGCGGCGCTGGACCGGCTGATGGCGATGGACGGCGTCACCGTCGCGGTCGTCAGCGGGCGGGGGCTGGCGGACGTGCGCGAGCGCGCGGCCATCCCCGGCATTGCCTACGCGGGAAACCACGGGATGGAGATCGAGGGCGCGGGGCTGCACCGCATCCACCCGGAGGCCGCCGCGGCGCGCCCGGAGCTGGAGGCGGTCGCGGCAGTCATCGAGCCGGCGCTGGAGGGGATCGACGGCGCCTTCCTGGAGGACAAGGGGCTCACCCTCAGCATCCACTACCGGATGGCGCCGGACCACGCGGAGGAGGTGCGCGAGATCGTGCTGGAAGCCGTGGGCGGACGGGCCGGGCTGGAGGTGATGCCGGGAAAGATGATCGTGGAGGTGCGGCCGCGGGTGGAGTGGCACAAGGGGAAGGCCGTGCTCTTCCTCCTGGACCAGGTGCGTCCGCCGAAGGATGCCCCCGTCCTCTACCTGGGCGACGACCGCACGGACGAGGATGCGTTCCGCGCGCTGGAGTCCTGGGGCCCGTCCGCGGAAGGCATCCTGATCGCCGAGTCCCCGCCGGCCGAATCCGCCGCGACCGCCTGGCTGCGCGACCCGGCGGAGGTCGGCGCGCTGTTCGAGGCGCTCGCGGACGCCGCGCTGCGCTGATCCCGCCGTGCATCCCGCCCCGCCTCCGCCGCTCCCGCGCCGCCGGCTGCACCGGCGCGTGTTCGTCGCCGCGGGCGTGTACAACCTGGCGTGGGGGCTCTACTCCGCGCTGGACCCGCAGTGGCTCTTTCGCTTTGCGGGGATGCCGCGGCTGAACCACCCGGAGATCTTCGCCTGCCTGGCGATGGTGGTGGGGCTGTACGGGTTCGTGTACCTGGAGGTCGCGCGGGTGCCGGAGCGCGGCTGGCTGCTGGCGGCGGTGGGGCTCCTGGGGAAGGTGCTGGGCCCCATCGGCCTGGCGGTGGCGATCGCGACGGGACGCTGGCCCTGGCAGACGATCGTCCTCTGCCTCACGAACGACCTGATCTGGTGGATTCCCTTCGCCCTCTACCTGCGCGACGCCTGGCCGCGCTTCCGCCACGACCTCGCCGACGCGCGCTGATCCCCGCCGGCTATTCCCTATTCCCTATTCCCTATTCCCTGTTCCCTGTCCCCTCAACAACTAACGGCGGGCCCCGCGTGGGAGCCCGCCGTCCGCGTTTCGCCCGGCGCCGCGGGTCAGACCGGACGCCGGCCGGTGATGACCCGCCAGGCGATCACGATGACCGCGATGATCAGCAGGATCCAGGCGATCTCGCCCAGCGCGCTGATCACTCCGCCCACGCCCAGCAGCGCCACCAGCAACAGCACGATGGCGATGATCAGAATGACGTCCACGATATTTCTCCCGTAAGCAGGTGAGTCCAGCGTACTTCACCCTTCCGCAGGGCGGAAGTAGCACCTACCGTGCCAATTCCCCAAGCTGTTCCGCCGCAGGCACTTTCGAAGACCCTTCCGGGATTGCCGCGAATGTGGCGCGGCTGGTATCTTCCCCGGCTATGCCCACGACGCGACTGGCCCAGGTGCCGCCGGGGTCGCAGGACCTGCTCGCCGCCGACGTGCGCCGCCGCCGGCGGGTGCAGCGCGTCTGGTTCGAGCTGGCGGAGGCGAGCGGGTACCACGAGGTCATTCCCCCCACCTTCGAGTACGAGGAGGTGTTCACGCGGGCCGGGACCAAGCTGGCCAGCGAGCTCATCCGCTTCGTGGACCGCGACGGCCGGCTGGTGGCGCTGCGGGCGGACTTCACCTCCGCCATCGCGCGCATGGCCTCCACTCGCCTGCGCAACGTGGAGCCGCCGCTGCGCCTGTCGTATGCGGGAAAGGTGTACCGCCAGCGCCCGGAAGGGGGGGGGCACGCGCGCGAGACCTTTCAGCTGGGCGCGGAGCTGCTGGGGAGCGCGGGGGCGGAGGCGGACGTAGAGGTGCTGCGGCTGGTGATCGGCCTGCTGCGGGCGCTGCGCGTCGGCGACTTCCAGATCAACCTGGGCGACATCCGCTTCGTGCGCCCGCTGCTGGCCGGGCTGGAGCCGGACGAGGCGGAGGCGCTGCAGACCGCCATCGACCGCAAGGACCGCGCGGCCCTGGCGGAGGGCGCCCGCCGCCACGGCGCGCCCGCCGCGGTGGCGCGCGCGCTGGTGGAGCTGCCGGAGCTCATCGGCCGGGGCGAGGTGCTGCTGCGGGCGCGCTCGCTGGCCTCCGGCGTGGAGGCGGAGGCGGCCATCGAGCGGCTGCGCGCCATCGACGCGCTGCTGGCCGAAGACGAGCGGGCGCATGTGGTCTACGACCTGGGCGAGATCCGCGGGCTGGGCTACTACACGGGGATCCAGTTCGAGGTGTTCGTGGCGGGCGCCGGGCGCGCGGTGGCGTTCGGCGGGCGGTACGACGACCTGCTGGCGCTGTACGGGCTGGATCGGCCGGCGGTGGGGTTCGCCATGGAGACGGACGCGCTGGCGGAGCTGGTGGAGGAGTCGGGGTGAGCCGGCCGCTGCGCATCGCGCTTCCCAAGGGGCGGATGATGGACGAGGCGCTGCTGGTGTTCGAGCGCATCGGCTCCATCATCGAGCCCGCCGCCCGCGACTCGCGCCGGCTGATCCTGCCCTCGGCGGACGGGCGCTTCGAGTTCCTCCCCGTGAAGAGCGGCGACGTGCCGGTCTACGTGGAGGCGGGCGTGGCGGACGCGGGGGTGGCGGGTTCCGACGTGCTGGACGAGCGCGAACCGGACGTGCTGCGGCCGCTGGACCTGGGGTTCGGCGGGTGCGCGCTGGCGGTCGCGGCGCCGGGCGGCGCGCCGTACCCGCACCTTCCCGGCGGGCGCATGCCGCGGGTGGCGACCAAGTACGTGGAGAGCGCGCGGCGGTTCTTCGCGGGGCGGGGGATGCAGGTGGAGCTGATCCACATCTCCGGCTCGGTGGAGCTGGCGCCGCTGCTGGGGCTGGCGGACTGGATCGTGGACCTGGTGCAGACCGGCCGCACGCTGGCGGAGAACGGCCTCGTGGTGATGGAGGAGATCTCCCGCTCCAGCGCGCGGCTGATCGTCAACCGTGCCAGCCACAAATTGCGGCTGGAGGATCACCAGCGGCTGATCGCGGACCTGCAGAGTGCGTTAGTGCGTTAGTGCGTTAGTGCGTTAGTGCGTTAGTGCGTTAGTGGTCCGCACCGCCGATTCCGCGCTCTCCTCCGTTGGTGTCGCGAAGGCGGGCAGTGTGATGGTGCAGCGGCGATTTCGGTCGCTTGTCTGCGAGGCCCGCCGTCAGGCTCGCGCCGCGGCGTTGAACGAAGTGCGTTCGTGCGAGTGCGTGAGTGCGGAGTGGCTCGTCCGCCGTTCACTCACGCACTCACGCACTCACGCACTCACGCACTCACGCACTCACGCACTTTTTCGAACGTGCCAACCATCCGGACCCTGCGCGTGTCGCCGCCCTTCCGCGAGCTGCGGGAGGTGGCGGCGGCTGCTTCTACGGACGACCCCGCGCTGCGCGAGGCGGTCGCGGCCATCCTGCGCGACGTGGCTGCGCGCGGCGACGCGGCGCTCGTCGAGTACACGGCGCGCTTCGACGGCTTCGATGCCGGGGACGCGGCGGGGCTGCGCATCGGCGCGGACGCGCTGGCGCGGGCGGCGGAGTCGATTGACGCGGGGTTGCTGGAGTCGCTGCGGCGCGCGGCGGAGAACGTCCGCCGCTTCCACGAGCGGCAGCGGGAGCACGGCTTCCTGGACATCCACCCGGACGGGACGGTGCTGGGGCAGCGCGTGGCGCCGCTGCGGCGCGTGGGGATCTACGTTCCCGGGGGCCGCGCGGCGTATCCCTCGTCGGTGCTGATGAACGCCATCCCCGCCGCCGTCGCGGGGGTGGACGAGATCGCGATGGCGACGCCGACGCCCGGCGGCGAGGTGCTCCCCGTGGTCCTGGCGGCCGCGCACGTGGCGGGGGTCTCGGAGGTGCTGCGGATCGGCGGGGCGCAGGCGGTGGGCGCGCTGGCGTACGGCACGGAGACGATCGGCCGCGTGGACAAGATCGTCGGGCCCGGCAACAAGTGGGTGGCGGAGGCCAAGCGCCAGGTCTTCGGCGCCGTGGACATCGACATGGTCGCCGGCCCGTCCGAGATCCTGGTGATCGCGGACGGCGCGGCCGATGCCGTGCACGTGGCGGCGGACCTGATCGGCCAGGCGGAGCACGATCCCGACGCCATCGCCTGGCTGGTGACCACGTCGCCGGAGCTGGCGGCGCGCGTCCCGGGCGAGATCGGCCGGCTGCTGGAGCGCAACCCTCGGCGCGGCGTGGCCTGCGCCGCGCTGGAGGCGAACGGCGCCATCGTGGTCGTCGATTCGCTGGAGGACGCGGCGGCGGTGGCGGACCTGCGGGCGCCGGAGCACCTGGAACTGCTGGTGCGGGAGCCGCTGGCGCTGGCGGGGCGCATCCGGAACGCGGGCGCCATCTTCCTGGGTGCCAGCAGCCCGGAGCCCATGGGCGACTACTTCGCGGGTCCCAACCACGTGCTGCCCACGGGCGGCACGGCGCGGTTCGCCAGTCCGCTGGGCGTGTACGACTTCGTCAAGCGCACCAGCCTGATCGGCCTTTCCCCCGAACGGCTGCGCGCCGACGCGGACGACGTGATCCGGCTCGCGGAGTCCGAGGGGCTGTTCGGGCACGCGGAGGCGGTGCGGGTACGGCTCTGAGAGTGCGTGAGTGCGTCAGTGCGTGAGTGCGGAGTGGTTGGTCCGCCGTTACTCACGCACTCACGCACTCACGCACTCACGCACTTTTCCACCACTGAGACTTCGGACACCCGTGAAGGTTCTCTACTCCGTCATCGCCGAGCACGCCGAGCTGCGCCACGACGGTCGCATGGACGTGCACGGCATCTTCCACGAGCTGTACGCGCGCGGCTTTCCCGCGCAGCAGGACCGGCTGACGCTGGTGACCACCATCGAGTGGGACGCCAGCGAGCGCGGCGAAATCGACTTCAGCGTCAACCTGCTGGACCCGGACCGCAGCCCGGTGCTCACCATCAACGCGCAGACGCAGGTGGCGGACGAGTACGCCGTCCACCGCCCGGCGCGCACCCAGATGGCCATCCCCATCGACCAGCTCGTCTTCCCCCGCGCCGGCGCCTACGCGTTCGAGCTCACCGTCGGCGAGACCAGGCAGGGCCTCGCCCCCATCTACCTGATCGAGGACCCAGACGCGCACTGATGCACGCCGCGGCCACACCCGGCGACGCGCCCGAGCCGCCGTACCGCACCGAGACCTTCGACCTTCGCGCCGCGACGGACGACGAGGTCACCGCGTTCATCTTGGACCACCCGGTGGTGGCCGGCCGCCGCTCCGTCTGCGCAGCCACACCAGCCCCGCGACGCCGGCCGCGATCAGGCTCAGCCGGAAGACGGCCTGTGCGCGCGTGGGGTCGGGGCGGGTGAGGAAGAGGACGACGCCGAACAGGGCGGTGAACATCAGGATGAAGCGCAGCCGCTCCTCGCGCGCCGGGTTCATCTGACCGCCTCCCAGAAGTCCGGGTAGCGGGTGACGAGCCCGGCCTCGTTCACCTCGATCTCGCGGACGAACGCGCCGTCCGCGCTGGCGTAGCGGTACGTCCGCTCGCCGAGGCGGCGGTACGTCTGGTCCAGCCGCTCCAGCGCGAAACCGGGAAAGCGCAGCCACGCCGCGCTCACGGCGCCTTCCTCGCCGATCTGCAATCCCAGGCGGCGGATCGGCAGCAGGTTGGTGGAGGGGCTGAAGTTGAGGTCCACGTCCACGCATCCCGCCACCTCCTGCACCTCCGCGCCGTTCAGCCGCCAGCCTCCGCCATCGACGGCGATCTCGCAGAGCACCGTCCGCGCGCCGACCCATCCCTCCACGCGCGCCCTCAGCGTCCGCCAACCGGCGTCGCAGACGACCCGGTAGTCCAGCCGGCACGGCTCGCCCTCATGGACGAAGACCGAGGTGCCGGCCAGGTGCCATCCCGTGCCCACCCGCGCGAGCCGCGCCGCCTCGTGCCCCGCCCGGTCCATCCACCGCCAGAGGATGTTGTTGGTATCCATGCGATCCTTGATGCCAGATTCGGAAAAACACCTGTCATTCTGAGTCCTTGACTGCTGCGCCGATCCTGTAGGACGAAAGACGTCTCGCACGAATCTCTCGTCCCCATCAACCTCCCCCAGGGGTTTTTGGGGGAGGTGGGCGAGTCATGCGAGCCCGGAGGGGGCGCGGCGG
>DATAAG010000285.1:0-6048 GCA_036260235.1 Longimicrobium sp. | reverse complement strand
AAGGGCCGCCTTCCCCACGGGTGGCGGCCCTTCGCCGTTGTTCGCGCGGGGCCCCTCCCCCCGGCCCCCTCCCCGCTCGTTCCTCGCGGAGAGGGGGAGAACTGCAATCCACGTGCGGACCGGCAGTTGCCGCCGGCCAGGCCCCTGAGCGGCTGAAGCCGCCGCAACGACTGCGGAAAGCCCCGCAAACTGCGCGGGGCTTCAACTGCTCGGAAACCGCCCGTGCACCTCCCCTGCGCACGGCAGGAGCAGTCCGCGCAGGCGGACTTCGCGATTTTCCAGCGGCGAATTCATCATTCGCTCCAGGCGCGGGCGCGGGGATTCCTGGTTCAGGCTCCAATCGGCATGATTCGCTGCCCCGCCGGACGCGGGATCGGCGCCCGAAGACGTATCCCCGCGCCCGCGAACGGCGTTGCTCCCCTTGATCCTCACCCCTAACTTGCGCGGTGCCGTCCCTCGCCAGCCCAGAGCGCAGTTGCAGCCTGTCCCCTGTAACCTGTCCCCTGTAACCTGTCCCCTCGCCGTCCACCGCTCCCGATGCGCGCTCCGCCCGACCTGACCGCCACCTGCTGGGGCACGCGCGGCTCCATCCCGACGCCGGGCCCGGGGACGCTGCGCTACGGGGGCAACACCAGCTGCCTGGAGGTGCAGGCGGACGGCCGCCGCTACCTGTTCGACGCGGGGACGGGGATCCGCGCGCTCAGCCGCCGCCTGGCCGGGGATGGGCCGCTGGAGGCGGAGCTGTTCCTGACCCACTTTCACTGGGACCACATCCAGGGCTTTCCCTTCTGCAGCCAGCTGTACGACGCGGAGAGCCGCATCCGGGTGCACGGCCCGCCCCAGGAAGGCGCGACGGTGGCCGGCGTGATGGCGGGGATGATGGCACCGGCGTACTTCCCGGTGCAGTTCCACGCGCTGGCCGCGAAGGTCGAGTTCGCCGACGTGGACAGCCGGCCCTGGAGCGACGGAACGGTGGAGGTGGCGGCGCTGCGGGTCTGCCATCCCGGCTTCACCTGCGGCTACCGGCTGCGGAGCGGAGGGGCGTCGCTGGCGTACGTGCCCGACAACGAGCTGGGCGGCGCGGATGCGGGCCTCTACGGACGGATCGTGGAGCTTGCCGCCGGCGTGGACCTGCTGATCCACGACGCCATGTGCCGCGACGACGAGTACACGCGCTACCGCGGCTGGGGGCACAGCAGCCTGGGCGACGCCGTGCGGCTGGCGGAGGACGCGGGCGCCCGGCGGCTCCTGCTCTTCCACCACTCCCCCGAGCGCTCGGACGACGAGCTGGACGGCATCGTCCGCGACCTGCGGCGGGGGCTGGCGGACCGCGGCAGCGCGCTGCGGGTGGACGCGGCCGCCGAAGGGGTGGTGCTCACCCTCTCCGGGGGCCCCGCATGACCGCCATCCTGCCCGACGCCGCCGCAGGACTGCACCTGCCGGGGACGGCGCGGCCGCCGCGTCCGCTCCTCCTCCACTCGCCCGCGTGGACACCCCCCGCCCCGCTGGCGGAAGCCCTGGAGTCGCGCCGCATCGCCTCCCTGGCCGACATCGCCGCCCCCGACGCGCCCGCCGTCCTGGTGCTGGACCGCACGCTGGCGGAGGGGGCGGAGGACCTCGAGGCCGCGCTGCGCGCCCTGCCGGACGCCGCCATCATCGTCGCCGCGGACGGGGAGACGGACGCGCTGGCGCGGGGGAGCGAGCGCGTGCTGCTGGCGCTGCCGGCGGAGGAGGCGGGCGCCACCCGCGCCCTCCGCGGCGCCCTGCGGCTCTCCGCCGCGCGCCTGGCGCAGGCGCGGCTGGAGCGCGAGCTGGCGGGGGCGCGGGCGGAGCTGCGCGAGCTGGCGGGCGTGGGGATGGCGCTGATGACGGAGCGTGACCCCGACCGCCTGCTGCGCACCATCCTGAGCAAGGCGCGCCAGCTCACCGCCAGCGACGCGGGAAGCCTGTACCTGGTGGAGGAGGACGAGAACGGGGAGCGGCGCCTGTGCTTCGCCCTGGCGCAGAACGATTCCATCGACGCGCCGTTCCAGGCGTTCACCCTGCCGCTGGACACCACCAGCATGGCGGGGTACGCCGCCATCACCGGCGAGACGCTGCGGGTGAGCGACGCGTACGACCTGCCCGCGGACGCGCCGTACCGGCTGAACCGCAGCTTCGACGAGCGCTTCGGCTACCGCACCTGCTCCGTGCTGGTGGTGCCGATGGTGGACCACCCCGGCAACGTGGTGGGCGTGCTGCAGCTCATCAACCACAAGCGCGACCCGGCGGCGCGCATCGACGGGCCGGAGGCGGCGGAGCGCTGGGTGGTGCCGTACCGCCCCCGGGAGCTGGAGCTGGTGCAGGCGCTGGCCGGGCAGGCGGCGGTCTCCATCGAGAACTCGCGGCTCTACCGGCAGGTGGAGAACCTGTTCGAGAGCTTCGTGAAGGCGGCGGTGGTGGCGGTGGACCAGCGCGACCCCGCCACCTCCGGCCACAGCGTGCGGGTGGCCACCCTCACCTGCGACCTGGCGGCGGCGCTGGAGCGCGGCGGGCGCGGGCGGTACGCCGGCGTGCGCTTCAGCCGCGAGCAGATGCGCGAGCTGCGCTACGCCTCGCTGCTGCACGACTTCGGCAAGGTGGGCGTGCGCGAGGAGGTGCTGGTGAAGCCCAAGAAGCTGCCGCCGCTGCTGATGGAGCGCGTGCAGGCGCGCTTCGCCTTCGTCCGCCGCACGCTGGAGATGGAGCACTACCGCGCCCGCGCCGAGGCCGCCGAGCGCGGAGAGGCCCTGGCGGGGATCGCGCGGAGGGACGCCGAGGCGCGGCTGGCGGAGCTGGAGCGGGTGCGGGCGCTGGTGATGGCCGCCAACGAGCCCACCATCCTGCCGGAGCGGGCGGCGGCGGAGCTGGACGAGCTGGCCCGGCTGACCTTCGCCGGGCCGGACGGGACGCCGCTGCCGTACCTGACGGAGGAGGAGCTGGCGTACCTGCACATCCCCAAGGGAAGCCTGACGGACGAGGAGCGCAGGGAGATCGAGAGCCACGTGGAGCAGACGTACCGCTTCCTGGTGCAGATCCCCTGGACCGGCGACCTGCGCAACGTGGCGGCGATCGCGTACGGGCACCACGAGAAGCTGAACGGCGGCGGCTACCCGCGCGGCGTCACGGAGGCGGAGATCCCGCCGCAGACGCGGATGATGACGGTGGCGGACATCTTCGACGCCCTGACCGCCAGCGACCGCCCCTACAAGCGCGCCGTCTCTCCGGACCGCGCCATCGACATCCTGCACATGGAAGCGCGCGAGGGCCTTCTGGACGCCGACCTGGTGGAGACGATGGTGGAGAGCGGCGTCTACCGCCGCATCCTGGACGTGGACTGGCGGGCGCTGTGACGGTGGTGACCATGCGGGTGCGAAATCCCGCACCACACACACCACACGCACCACACGCACCACACGCACCACACGCACCACACGACCCCGCCACGACCCGCCACGACCCGCCACGGGCTAAAGCCCGCGGCTGGAACGGCCACAAGCCCCGTCCCGGCGCCGCTGTCGCGTCGCCGAACGGGGCTTCAACCGCGCGTGAGGCCACCTCTCTGCTCCCGCGCACATCGCACGGCACGTGGCAGGATCACAAGGCGCCTTCTTCCGGAGGATGTTCCGCATGGAGGCGAAAGTGCCCTTCGCGGGCGAAGCCCCGTTCGGCGAGCGCAAGCGAGCCGGGACGGGGCTTATGGTCGTTCTAGCCGCGGGTTTCAACCCGCGGTAACCCGGCGTCGACCACTACGGCTCCGCGAAGCTCCAGACGGCGTCCTCGTACCGGCCGGGGCCGCCGCGGCTCAGGCGCACGTACACGGCGCCGTCGCGCACCGACGCGGCGGAGGCGACGCTCCACTCCGGGCCGTCCCGCGGCGGCCTGACGCGCGCCAGCAGCCGGCCCGACGCCGCGTCCACCACGTTCACGAACACGTCGTCCGTCGCATAGACGCGGCGCTCGGAGACCGCGAGCTCATTGCGCGAGTGGAAGTAGATGCCGCGGCTCCAGCGTACCGCGCCCGTGCGCGCGTCCAGCGCCGTCACCATCCCCTCCGCGGCGGCGCCGCCCACCTCGTGCACGAACACCGTTCCCGCCGCGAGGGCGGCGAAGCGGACGCTGGTGCCGCGGGCGCTGCTCCACGCGGGCTCGCCGGTGGCGCGGCGGAACGCCAGCACGCTCTCCAGCTGCGGAACGATGAGCAGGTCCTGCCACGGCAGCACGGGCGCGAACGGCGCCGGGCCCATCCCCTCCCCGGGGAGCTTGCGGCTCCACACGGTGCGGCCCGTGGCGCGGTCCACGGCGAAGAGGTACAGGTCCGTGGGCACCAGCCAGCGATCGCGACGGTACCAGGCGTGGACGTAGACGGTGTCGCCGCTCACGGCCGCGGCCGTGGCGCCGGCGGGGTTGGGGAAGAGGATGCCTTCGTGCCAGACCCATCGCTCGCCGCCGCTCGCCAGGTCGATCGCGCTCACCGTTCCGCCCCACACCGGCAGGTACGCCGCCCCCGCGTCCACCCCCACGTACGCGCTCGCCGGGTAGCCGCGATCGCCGGGGGAGCCGTTCAGCGCGCTCACCCGGACGTCCTCGGGGGCACGGTACGTCCACCGCACCTGTCCGTCCGCCGCGCCGACGGCGGCCGCGCCGTCGTACAGCGCGGCGACCACCAGCCCGTCCCGGTACTCCAGCCGCGCACCCTGGATCGCGGACGCGGCGACGCGGGTGATCCACCGCTGCCGTCCGGTGGCGGGGTCCAGCGCGAGCAGGCGGCCGTCCCCGGTGGGCACCATCACCCCCTCCGCGATCGCGAGCGGCCCCGGCTGCAGCTGGCCGGGCAGCGCTCCGGGGATGGGGACGAGCCAGCGCGTGCGGACGCTTCCGCGGGACTGCCACTCCGGCTCGTCCGTCTCCCCCGGCGCGAAGAGCGATGCCAGCGCGTCGCACCCCGCGAGCGCGAACGCGGCGCAGCACAGGAGGGAAGTTCGGAAGGCGGATCGAGGGCGCGGGATTGGCATGATCGTCAGGAACGTCTGGTGTGGCGGGAACGCTCTACAACGCGCCAGCCCCGCCCTCTGCGACACGCGCATGGGGGGCAAGATGAGTGCACGGGAGCCGGCCACCAGCACCGGCGGGTAGATTCCTCGCGCGGCGCGCACGCGTCGCAGCCCTGCGCAACGGCAGAGAGGCGCCCCTCGCGGAGCGCCTCTCTTTCGATCAGCCGACCCGATCCGCCGCGCGGCTCACCCCGGGCTCGGTGCGAAGCGCGCGACGACCTGGTTGCCCCTGTACAGCACGAGCACGCCGCCCTGGAGGGAGTAGCGGGTGGTGGATTCCAGCGCCTCGAAGTATGCCGTCTCCTGGGTGTTCAACGCCGGCTCCAGGCACGCGCGGCGCGTGGAAACCAGCGGCCCGAAGCGCAGCGACGAACCGCTCTGCGTGTAGGGGCCGCTGAACTGGTTGCAGCCGCCGTAGCCACTCACCTGCTGCCCGTCCGCCGCGAACTGCAGCGTGAGGGCCTCCCCGCCGGCGACGGGCGGCTGCCCGTTCAACTCGATGAGCCGCCAGGAGGTGCCGGCAAGCGGCTCGCTCCCACCCTGCGCCTGGGCGGGGACACCCGCACCGAGCGCAAGCACCACCAGCGCGAGCCCCAGCCCGCGCCCGTTTCGCATCCGCCTCATTCTTCCGCTCCTTCCAGAGGTCCGCATCCGTCGCCCGTGTCCATACCGGCTCCGTTCTCGCCGGGACACGAACGCGTGGACCTGAGCGGTGCCGCATGCTTCACGCCGCGGCGGGCATCCGCAAGCGGAGCTGCCAGATCGACGAAGGGCCGCCCGGCATCAGGAAGGCGGCCCCTCACGCACTCATACCGAATCCGGATATCCGGATAAACTGTCATTCTGAGTCCTTGACTGCTGCGCCGATCCTGTAGGACGAAAGACGTCTCGCACGAATCTCTCGTCCCCATCAACCTCCCCCAGGGGTTTTTGGGGGAGGTGGGCGAGTCATGCGAGCCCGGAGGGGGCGCGGCGG
>DATAAG010000284.1:0-11658 GCA_036260235.1 Longimicrobium sp. | reverse complement strand
CGTGCCCTCCGACACGATGAACGAGATGGCGACGGAGGCGGCCGCCGCCCCGCCCTGCGTGGCCTTCACCACCAGGGGCTCGCGGAGCGCCATCCCGGGATAGCCGGCCTGCTGGTCACCCGAGACCACCTGCAGGACGATCGGTGCCGGCGGCAGCGTCGTACCGCCGCCACCATCGCCGCCGCAGGCCGCCAGGGATGCGCATGCCAGGAGCGTGATCGTCCGCTGAGATCTGTTCATGGGAAAGCAACCGCGGGAGGAACAGGAGCAGGAGAGAGAAACCAAAGGTATATACTCGGCGCGTGGCGGGAAAGGCGCTCCATGCCGATTTGCCCCACTTCCGAGAAGAACCGGTCCCAGCCGACAGGTCGGCGCTGGAAGCCGGCCACCCGTGCGGGCAGGTAGATTCCCGGTCGGCCCCGCACTTCGTGCAACAGGTCAGGATCGCACGGCGCCTCTCTGGGAGATGACGATCTACCCGGCGTGCCACTCACGCGCTCACGCACTCTTACTTTCTCGCTCATGCACTTTCGCACTCTCGCACTCTTCCCCAAGTTTCCCCCCCAGCGACCACGTGATTGCCAGAACGGAGCATCAATGAGCAACAGGCGCGTTTGTACCATGGCGGGCGGGCTGATCGGGTCCGAGATCCTCAAGATCGCCGCCGACATCCGGGCCCTGCTGGCGGGCGGGACGGAGGTGTGCAACCTGACCGTCGGCGACTTTTCGCCGGCGCAGTTCCGCGTTCCGCCCCGGCTGGAGCGCGAGATCATCCACGCGCTGCAGGCGGGGGAGACCAACTACCCGCCGTCGGAGGGCATCCTCCCGCTGCGCCAGGCGGTGGGGCGCTTCTACCAGCAGTGGCTGGGGCTCACCTATCCCGTGGAATCCATCCTGGTCACCGGCGGCTCGCGCCCCGGCATCTACTCCGTCTACGCCACGCTGGTAGACCCCGGCGACACCGTGGTCTACCCGGTGCCGTCGTGGAACAACAACCACTACGTGCACCTCACCGGCGCGCGCGGCGTCCCCATCGTCTGCAGCGCCGCGGACGCGTTCCTTCCCACGCGCGCCGGGCTGGAGCAGGCGGTGCGGGGAGCACGGCTGCTGGCGCTGAACTCGCCGCTCAACCCCTCCGGCACGGCGTTCGGCGAGCAGGCGCTGGCGGAGATCTGCGACCTGGTGCTGGAGGAGAACGCGCGCCGCGGCCGGGACGAGCGCCCGCTGTACGTGATGTACGACCAGGTGTACTGGATGCTCACCTTCGAGGGCACCACGCACGTGAACCCCGTCTCGCTGCGGCCGGAGATGGCGGACTACACGGTGTTCGTGGACGGCATCTCCAAGGCGTTCGCGGCCACGGGCGTGCGGGTGGGATGGACGGTGGGTCCGGCGGACGTGACGGCGCGGATGGCGAGCGTGCTGGGCCACGTGGGCGCGTGGGCGCCGCGCGCGGAGCAGGTGGCCACGGCGAAGGTGCTGGACGACACCGACGCCATCCGCGCGTACCATGGGGAGATGAAGGCGCAGGTGCAGGCCCGGCTGGACGCGCTGTACGAGGGCGTCCAGGCGCTCGCGGGGGCCGGGATGCCCGTGGAGGCGATCCCGCCGATGGGCGCCATCTACCTGAGCGTGCGCTTTGCGCTGCACGGCTGGCGCACGCCGGAGGGGAAGGTGCTGGAGACCAACGAGCAGATCCGGCAGCACCTGCTGGACGCGGCCGGGCTGGCGGTGGTGCCCTTCCAGGCGTTCGGGATGCGGGAGGAGACGGGGTGGTTCCGCCTGTCCGTGGGCGCGGTGTCGGTGGAGGAGATCCGCGCGATGTTCAGTCGCCTGGGACCCGCGCTGGAGGCGCTGCAGGCGCCGGAAGCCGCGGCGGTGGGGTGAGGGCGCCGCCTGAACGGACCCTCACCCGGCTCGCTTGAGGCTCGCCACCCTCTCCCACAAACTGCGTGGGAGAGGGTGTAGTATAATACCGAATCCGGATGAACTGTCATTCTGAGGGAGGCGCCCCCCGGATCTTGCCGCCCGCTCACGAGCATGCGCGCCGACCGAAGAATCTTTACGCTGGGCGGCAGGATCTCGCGGCCACGCTGAGTTTCCCCGGACGATGTCCGGGGCGGGTTCGGCGCGAGGGGCGGGAGATTCTTCGCTCGCGCCACAGGCTCCGTGCTCATCCGTCGGTTCGGCGCGGGCGCGCTCTCCTAAGGCTAAGAAAGTCGCCTCGGCAGGAGTTCGCCGGATGCCTCGTAACAGACCGAATTTCTGGCGTGATGGAAGGCGCCCCGTGTCTACAGGCGCTGAATGGAAAGTCCGGTGCGAGCCGCCGCGCCCCCTCCGGGCTCGCATGACTCGCCCACCTCCCCCAAAAACCCCTGGGGGAGGTTGAACTGCTATTTCGTCCTACAGGATCGGCGCAGGCAGCGGGTGACTCAGAATGACAGGTGGTTTCCGGGTCTGGTATAACCTTCTCATATCACCGGCTCAACGCACAACCGCCGGCTCATCTTTCTCCGAAGGCGGCCAGCGTGACGTTGTAGCCGCGATGCCGCGACCTCAATCGCTTTCCCCGGGCGATTTCATCAACCGGCCCGCCCCCACCGCCGCCGCGCTCTCCGCCTCTTCCACGAACCCGCGGATCACGCCGGCGTACTC
The DNA here is from genome assembly GCA_036260235.1 of Longimicrobium sp. Taxonomy (GTDB): domain Bacteria; phylum Gemmatimonadota; class Gemmatimonadetes; order Longimicrobiales; family Longimicrobiaceae; genus Longimicrobium. The sequence continues at coordinate 9,003 of DATAAG010000284.1, read as the reverse complement.
GTCCGGCTTCAGGATGCCGGCGGCGTGGCCGGTGCCGTGAAAGACGTGCACCCGCGCATCCGGATAGAGCGCGTGCAGCGGCGTGCGCTTGCCCTCGGTGAAGAGCGGGTCGTCGTCCGCCTCCACGATCAGCACGGGGTAGGGCGGGCGCTGCGGCCGCGGCGCATCGCCGTAGCGGGCGCCGAACTCCGCCGCCAGGGCTATGCGGCTCAGCACGTCCGCCTTCGACAGCCCGGAGATCACCTCGTCGAACCGGCGCGTCCAGAACGGGTCGGCGGCGGCGAGCGTGCCGCGCACCCGGGCACCCAGCATCCACCGCAGCAGTCCGCCGGGGAGCAGGCTCAGGATGCGCACCGCCGCGCCGCGGCCTTTCCCGCGGTCCGGTGCGCCCGTGTGTGAGAGCACCAGCGACGCCACGCGGTCCGGGTGCTCCCGCGCGAACGCCTGCGCCACCACCCCGCCGAACGAGCCCCCCACCACGTGCGCGCGGCGAACGCCCTCCGCGTCCAGCAGCGCCGCCAGCCCGTCCGCCGCCTCCCGCAGCGAGCGCACGGGCGGATAATCCGGCGCGATCACCCGCACCGCGTCCCCCAGCGCCGCGATCACGGGAAAGGCGAACTCCGCCCGCCCCAGCGCGCCGCCCAGCAGGAGCACCGCCGGCCCGCCGCTCCCCGCGCGCACGTACGTCCACTCGTGCCCCGCCGCCCGCACCTGCGCCGGCGGGTGCGCCGCGCGGAAGGAGTGGAGCTGCTGGTCGAGCGACATGGCGAAAAAACCAGGGAATAGGGTATCACCTGCAACTGTATCCCGCCTGTCACAACGTCCCGACGCGCCCCGCTACAGTAGCCGCGGCGCTCCAAGGCGGTCTCGGAGTTCCCTTATGGCACGTACACGATCGACAGCGGCACGTTGAGGGCGCTCGTTGTACAGCGTTTCCAGCAGGCGCGCCAGTTCCTCGACCTCGTCGGGGTTGGCGAACGACAGGATCTGTCGCACTGCATCCTCGGCAAAAACCGGCATTACACCGCCGCCATGGGCAATTGCGTAGATCAGCTGCTTGCCCGTGATCGGAATGCTCGGCGGCGTAGGCACCACCGGCTTGCTGGGATCGTACCCCGCCGTGTCGCCGGACTTGCCGTTCCCCATGAGTCGCTCCTCGCGCGCCTGAATGTCGACGAACCCGGTCCCGAAGCCAGCCCGGACCCGCGGTTACAGAACCGGACCCATCACTCCATCACTCCATCACTCCATCACTCCATCACCCTCACGCCCCCATCCCCACCGCCTCCCGCGCCGCCACCCGCCCCCGTTCCGTCAGCGCCAGCCGCTCGCCCGCGACGCGCGTGACGTAGCCGGTGCGCTCCGCCCCGCGGACCACGCGGCGCGCGAACTCCGGCTCCCAGCGCAGGTGCTCGTGCAGGTGCGCCTCGCGGCTCTCCTCCGCCGCCTCGGGGCTGGCCTCGTGGTTCAGCAGGTGGATGGCCAGCATGGTCTGCGCGAACGCCCACCGCTGCCGCGCCCGCCGCCGCGCGATTGCCACCAGCCCCCGCTCCGGCGCGAAGAAGAAGACGAGGAGGAAGACCACCCCCGTCATCGTCGCCATCGAACCCGCGATGGAGACGTCCAGCAGGTAGCTCATCCAGTACCCGGACAACGCGCTCACCACCCCCAGCCCCATGCTCAGCCCGATCATCGCCGGCAGCCGGTCCGTCAGCAGGTACGCGCTGGCGGGCGGGGCGATCATCAGCGCCACCACCAGCACCGATCCCACCGCGTCGAACGCGCCCACGGCGGTCACCGACACCAGCGTCATGAACAGGTAGTGGATGAGCCCCGGCGCGAACCCCAGCGCCCCCGCCAGCGCCGCGTCGAACGTGGTGAGCTTGAGCTCCTTGTAGAACGCCAGGATGAACCCCGCGTTCAGCAGCAGCACCACCACCATCAGCCACAGGATGCGCGGCCCCACGTCCCTCCCGCCGATCACCAGGCGGTTGAAGGGCGCGAACGCCAGTTCCCCCAGCAGCACCGCGTCCACGTCCAGGTGCACGTTCCCCGCGTAGCGCGAGATCAGGATCACCCCCACGCTGAAGAGCGCGGGAAAGACCAGGCCGATCGCCGCGTCCTCGCGCACCAGCCGCGTGCGGTTCAGCACCTCCACCAGCGACACCGTCAGCACGCCCGTCGCCGCCGCGGCCGCCACCAGCAGGGGGCTGGCGATGTTCTCCGTGACGAAGAAGGCGAGGACGATCCCCAGCAGGATGGCGTGGCTGATGGCGTCGCTCATCAGCGACATCCGCCGCAGCACCAGGAACACGCCGGGGAGCGCGCACGCCGCCGCCGTGACCGCGGCGATCCACTGGATCTCCTGTTCCGGGACCATCACGCGCCCTCCTCCTCGCCGCCGCCGCCGCCGCGCCGCTCCATCTCGCGCCTGCCCTCCGTGGTGATGGACCAGCCGTCCGCTCCCGTGCGGCGCGCCCAGCCGCGGTCCTCCAGCGCCTGCAGCTCGTGGCGGGCGCCGGGGTGCATGGCCTCCAGCACGGCGGACGAGTGGACGTGCTCCTGCCCGCCGTGCTGCACCGCCAGCGCGTTCAGGTCGCGCAGCACGGCGTCCGTGTGCAGCCGCCGGCGGTTGCGCGCCTGCCGCACCGCCTCCCACACCAGCCCGCGATTGGGCGCCAGCGTCAGGGAGACGACCACCAGCGCCGTCAGGCAGAGGACGATCGTCGGCCCGGTGGGGACGTGCTGGGCCAGGGAGCTGATCACCGCACCGGAGACCCCCGCCAGCGCCCCGAAGCCGCCCGCGAGGACGACCATCGCGCCCATGCGGTCCGTCCACTGCCGTGCCGCCGCCGCCGGGGCGACGACCATGGCGCTCATCAGCACCACCCCCACCGTCTGCAGGCCGATGACGATGGAGAGGACCAGCACCGTGGTGAGCAGCACGTCCAGCGCGCGGATGGGAAAGCCCAGGCTGGCGCCGAAGTCCGGGTCGAACGTCAGGAGCTTGAACTCCTTCCAGAAGAGCGCCGCCACCCCCAGCGCGATCCCGCCCAGCGCGGCGATCATCACCACGTCGCGCTGCAGCAGCGTGGCGGCCTGGCCGAAGAGAAAGCGGTCCAGCCCCGCCTGGCTGGCGTCCGGCCGCTTCTGGATGAAGGTGAGCAGCACCAGGCCGAAGCCGAAGAAAACGGAAAGGACGATCCCCAGCGCGCTGTCCTCCTTCACCCGCGTGGACTCGACGATGCGCATCACCAGCAGGGTGCCGATCCACCCCGCCGCCGCCGCGCCCAGGACCAGGACCAGCGGGGCCTTGCTCCCCGTCAGCAGGAAGGCCAGGGCAATCCCCGGGAGCGCCGCGTGGCTGATGGCGTCGCCAAGCAGGCTCTGCTTGCGCAGCACGGCGTACGAGCCCAGGGCGCCGCTGGTGGCCCCCAGCGCGGCCGCGCCCAGCGCCACCGTGCGCAGCGTGTAGTCGGTGAAGAGGTCGGGAAGCTGCATCCGTCCCTCCCTCAGCTCCACCCGCGCAGGGCGCGGTAGTGGTCCCACGGCTCGGGCGAGAAGAACTCGATCCCGTTGCGCCGCGTCCACCAGAGGTGCAGGCACAGCGACAGCCCCAGGGCACCGAACACCCATCCCAGCGCCGCCCCTCGCCCCGCGAAGCGCGACAGCAGCGCCGTCACGCCCAGGAAGACGATCAGCTTGGCCACGCGGCGGATCCTGGCCCGCTCCTCGAAGCGGCCAAAGACGATCTCGCAGACGCACAGCAGCGCCGCGGCGGCGAAGAGCTCCATCCACATGGCGTCACCCCTCCTCCGCCGCGGCGAACTGCGCCCGGTCCGCCACGTGGTCCACCGCCTCCACGCGGCCGTTGCGCCGCTGCAGGAAGGGAACGCGGCCGCCGTAGGTCAGGCGCAGGTTCTCTTCCGTGAACACCTGATCCACCGGCCCCGCGGCGATGCGGCGCACGTTCAGCAGCAGCACCTGGTCGAAGTACTCCGGCACCGTCTCCAGGTCGTGGTGCACGCAGACGACGGTCTTTCCCGCCCCGCGCAGCTGCTGCAGCACGGTGACGATGGCGCGCTCCGTCTTGGCGTCCACCCCCTGGAAGGGCTCGTCCATCAGGTACAGCCGCGCGTTCTGCACCAGGGCGCGGGCCAGGAACACCCGCTGCTGCTGGCCGCCGCTCAGCTGGGAGATCTGCCGCGCCGCGAAGTCCTGCATCCCCACCTGCGCCAGCGCCTCCATCGCCGCCTCGCGCTGGGCGCGGCCGGGGCGCCGCAGCCATCCCAGCGCGCCGTAGCACCCCATCATCACCACGTCCAGCACGCTGGTGGGAAAGTCCCAGTCCACGCTGCCCCGCTGGGGCACGTACGCCACCAGCTTGCGCTGCTCCGCGTAGGGCCGGCCGTGCACCAGCACCTGCCCGGCCGCCGCGCGGACGAGGCCCAGCACCGCCTTGATGAGCGTGGACTTCCCCGCGCCGTTAGGGCCCACGATGGCCATCAGCACCCCCGCGGGCACCTGCAGGTCCACGTCCCACAGCACCGGTTTCTCGCGGTAGGCCACCGTGAGGTCGTTCACCTCGATGGCCGGCGTTGCGTCCTGCATGAGCTTCCTCGTTCGGTCTGGATCAGGGCTCGCGCAGCAGCGCGCCCACGATGGTGTCGATGTTGTGGCGCACCATCCCCACGTACGTGCCCTCCGGGGTGCCGGGGTTGCCCATGGCGTCGGAGAACAGCGAGCCGCCGATGCGCACGTCGTAGCCGCGGGCGCGCACCGCCTCCTGCACGGCCTCGATGGTGCGGCGGGGGATGGACGACTCCACGAAGATGGCGGGAATGCGCCGCGCGGCGATGAACTGCGCCAGCGCCTGCACGTCCGCCGTGCCGGCCTCCGACGCGGTGCTGATCCCCTGCAGCCCGCGCACCTGGAAGCCGTACGCCCGCCCGAAGTAGTTGAAGGCGTCGTGCGCGGTGATCAGCACCCGCCGCTCCGCCGGCACCCGCTGCGCCTGGGCGCGCACGTAGCGGTCCAGCTCCGCCAGCCGGGCCCGGTAGCGCTCCGCGTTGGCCTGGAAGTCCGCCGCGTGGGCCGGGTCCGCCTCCGCCAGCGCCCGGGCCACGACGTCCACCGTCATGGCCCAGAGACGCACGTCGAACCAGACGTGGGGATCGTAGGCACCCTGGAACTCCGGCGGGGAGAGGAGGGCGTCGCGGGGGATGGCGTCGCTCACGGCGCGGACGCGGGTGCGGCCGCCCATCTCCTCCAGCACCTCGCCCATCCTGGCTTCCAGGTGCAGGCCGCCGTAGAAGATGACCTCCGCGCGAAAGAGCCGGCGCACGTCGCCCTCGCTGGCCTTGTACAGGTGGGGATCCACGCCCGGCCCCATCAGCCCCACCACCCGCACGTGCCGGCCGCCGACGTTCTCCACCACGTCGCGGATCATGCCGATGGTGGTGACCACGCTCAGCCGCCCCTCCTCCTGCGGCGGATCCGGCGGCGCGCACCCGCCCGCCATCATGGACACGAGGACGGCAAGCACCGTCACCCCGCGCCCCAGCCCGTCCCCTCGCATCTACCTCGATCCCGTCAAAGGAGATTTTTAGAGTCGTTTAAATCTCTTGAAGCGAGAATACATCGCCCCACCGGTGGCGTCAAGAGGGTCGTGCAGGATGTGGGAACTTCGGGGAGGCGGGATGGAGGGGGATGGGCAGGTTCCCGGCGGCGCGGCGGGGGTCCGGAGAAGGCCGGGCTTTGCGCCGTGGGCCCTCACCCGCGGCCTGGCGCCGCACCCTCTCCCGCAAACTGCGCGGGAGAGGGGATAGACATCGATCACACTCCCGAGCGCGGCAGCGAGGGCTGGTGGGCCCCCCGGTTTCGACATAGACCCCCCACGCGCACCGCGGCGCATGGAAGTCTACACCCCCCTCCTGCGCAGTTTGCGGGAGGGGGTGGACGAGCCTCGGCGAGGCCGGGGGCGGCCCCTACCGGGGCGCGTGGATGAAGCGGAGGAGCTCTTCGCGGGTGCGCAGGTCGTCCAGGAACACGCCCTTCATGGCGCTGGTCACGGTCTTCGAGTTCTGCTTCTCCACCCCGCGCATCATCATGCACAGGTGCGCGGCCTCGATCACCACCGCCACGCCCTGCGGCCGCAGCACGTCCATCAGCGCCTGGGCGATCTGCTCCGTCAGCCGCTCCTGCACCTGCAGCCGCCGGGCGAACACCTCCACCACCCGCGGCAGCTTGCTCAGCCCCACGATGCGCCCGTCGGGGATGTACGCCACGTGCACCCTGCCGAAGAAGGGGAGCAGGTGATGCTCGCAGAGCGAGTACATCTCGATGTCGCGGACGATCACCATGTTGCGGTGCCCCTCGCGGAAGATGGCGCCGCCCACGGCGTCTTCCACGGACATCTCGTAGCCGCGCGTGAGCCAGCGCAGGCTCTTCTCGACGCGCTCCGGCGTGCGCAGCAGCCCCTCGCGCGCGGGGTCCTCGCCCAGCACGCCCAGCATCCGGCGCACCAGCGGCTGCAGGCCGGTCTCCGGCGCGGGCGGGGCGTCGTCGTCCCGGCGGACGGGGCCGCGGCGGGTGAGGAGGTCAGGCATGCTGCACCGCCCCTCCCAGCATCCGCTCCAGCGCACGCCAGTCCTGGCGCTCCATCTCCGCCTCCGCCTGCAGCGCCACCCGGTCGCGCCCCACCGTGGCGACGGCCAGGGGGCGGCCGCCCTCCCAGAAGACCGCCGTGGCGTCGCGCCCGTCCAGGCTCCCGTCGATCTGCACGCGCTCCGGCTTTTCCGCGTGCCCCACGTAGCGCAGCGTCAGGTCGTAGCTCTGGGTCCAGAAGAAGGGGACGGCGTCGAAGCGCTCCCCGGCGCCCATCAGGTTGCGGGCCGCCGTCTGCCCCTGCCGCTGGGCCACCACCCAGTGCTCGGAGCGAATGCGCCGCCCCGTGCGCGGGTCCGGCCAGGCGCACAGGTCCCCGGCGGCGTAGACCCCGGGCGCGCTGGTCTGCAGCTGCTCGTCCACCGCCACGCCGCCGCGGTCCAGCGCCAGGCCGGCCCACGAGGCCAGCCCCACCCCGGGGCGCACCCCGATCCCCACCACCACCAGGTCCGCCGGCAGCGTGCGCCCGCTGCGCAGGGTGACCTGCTCCCTGCCGACCGCCGCCACGGTGTCACGCAGGTGGAAGGTGACCCCGTGCTCCTGGTGCACGCGGCGGAAGACGGCGCCCAGGCCGGGCCCCAGCACGTGCGCCAGCGGCTCCTCCGAGTCGGAGACGATGTCGACCTCCACCCCCCGCTCTCGCAGCGCGGCCGCCGCCTCCAGGCCGATGAAGCTGGCCCCCACCACCACCGCGCGGCGCGCCTGCGGCAGGCGGGCAATGATGGCGCGCGCGTCCGCCATGCTGCGCAGGTAAAGGACGTGATCCAGCCCGTGCGTGGCGACGGGAAGGCGGATGGGATCGGAGCCGGTGGCCAGGAGCAGACCGTCGTACGGGAGCTCGCGGCCGTTCAGCAGCTGCAGCACGCGCCGCTGCGGCTCCAGCTTGGCCACGCGGGAGCCCAGGAGCAGGTCGATGCCGTTCTCGCGGTAGAAGTCCTCCGGAAAGAGCGGCATCCACTCCTCCGGCGCGTTGCCGGCCAGGTAGTCCTTGGAGAGGTTGGGCCGGTCGTACGGCGGGGCCATGTCCGCGCCAACCAGGGTGATGCTCCCGGTGAAGCCCTCGCGCCGCAGCGCCTGCGCCGCAGCGCTCCCCGCCGCCCCCGCGCCCGCGATCACGATGCGCTCCGGCTGCGTTCCGGCGTACGACGCGCGCGGCTTCGGCCGCTCCGCGCGCTTTCCCGTGACGCGCACCGTACCGTCGCGCACCTCCACCTCCCAGCAGGGGATGGGGTTGAGCGCCGGCGCCCGCAGCACGTCGCCGGTGCGCAGGTCGAACGCGGCGTGGTGCGCCGGGCAGCGGATCTCGTGCCCCACCAGCAGCCCGTCCGCCAGCGAGACCCCGTAGTGCGCGCACGACGCGCCCACCGCGAACAGCTCGTCGCCGCGCCGCACCAGGAGCACCGGCTCGCCGCCCGCGTGCCCCAGGAGCAGCTCCCCGTCGCCCACGTCGCCCAGCGGCATGCCCTGCTCCAGGTCCGGCCCCGTAAGCTCCGCCTCCCCTGCGCCCATCGTTCACCTCGCTGCTGATGATCCCGTGCGATGCGCCACTCCATCGAGAGTAATCATCATTCCACAATATGTCAAATGATTTATGTGTTTATTGGGGCCACGCGGGGAGGGAGAACGGCGGAGCCCTCACTGCGTCCGCCGGGGGCCCTCTCCCCCGCCCGGCCTTTCGCTCGTTCCTCGCGACGGCGGGCGACCCCTCCCCCAACCCCGGGGAAGGGGTGGTGCGGGCCCGGATTCGAGCGCTCCAGCGTGCCACCAGGTTCGGCGAGCAGATTCCACAGCCGGCACCCGGAATCCTGCCGTGGGAGAGTAACGGACGCCCCTTCGGAATGGATCTCGTAGCGCACCTGAAGTTCTCCCCCTCTCCGCGAGGAACGAGCGGGGAGGGGGCCGGGGAGGGGTCCACGGCGGGCGGCCGCATGCTCGTGCGTGGTGCACGATTGGCGCCCCACCCTACCTCCCCCAGGGGTTTTTGGGGAGGTGGGCGAGTCATGCGAGCCCGGAGGGGGCGCTGCCCCCGCACCGCGCCTGCCGGAAGGCGCTCGAAGTTCTCCCCCTCTCCGCGAGGAACGAGCGGGGAGGGGGCCGGGGGGAGGGGCCCACGCGGGCGCAGCGAGACGCCCGTCGAAGCGCCCGGAAATCCCGGTCCGCTCTCCCCCTCTCCTCGCGCAGTTTGCGAGGGGCGGGGTCAGGGGAGGGGCCGCAGCGCCTGCTCCAGCACGCGCCCGTCCACCCGCTCCGTCGGCGTGACGCCGATCAGGCGCGCGAGGGTGGGGCCCATGTCCACCACGCTGGCGAAGGCGTCGTAGCGCCCGGGGCGGATCCCCG
>DATAAG010000283.1:0-4288 GCA_036260235.1 Longimicrobium sp. | reverse complement strand
GAGTCAACGGAGTCAACGGAGGGAACTGACATGCACTCCGTTAACTCCGTTGACTCCGTGTGAGGCCATACTCTTCTTCTTTTCGTGAGAGACTACGCCATCTCGGGCTCCAGGCGCAGCGCCTCCGCCTTCAGCCGCCGTCCGGCGCGCACCACGATCGGCGAGCCGTCGGCCACCAGCGCGGAGCGGGGCGGCGCGGAGAGGCACTCCGCCCACTCGGGGCCGTAGAGCCGCCCCACGTCGCACTCCAGCGCGGCGCTCTCCGCGCGCCACACGTTCCAGCGCGGGTGCTCCACCCGGTACTCCACCGTGCCGCCGTCGCGCTGCCGGGCGTATCCCCAGTAGTGCTCCGTGATGAACTCCTCCTCCGAGCCCTCCACCAGCGGCCCCGCCGGCCCCCGCACCGCCGCGCGCAGCGCGCACCACCGCCCGCGGAACCGCCACCCGTACTCCACCGTCCCGCCCGCGTCGAGGGAAACGTCGACGCGGTGGCGCATCGGCATCGCCACGTAGTTCTCGTTGTAGACGGCGCGCGCCACCGCCGCGATCGCCGTCCGCGGCACGATCTCCTTCACGAACACCACGCCGCGCCGCCACCCCTCCGGCCCCCGCCGCCGCACGTAGAAGCGCAGGTTCAGCTCCTCGAAGTCGCGGTGAAAGGGGATGGGCACGCCCAGGACGCGCGTGTCCTGGAACAGGAAGCCCACCACGCTGGCGTACGTGACGCCGCCCCACGCGTCCAGCTCCGTCCCGGTGGGGACCAGCGGGCGCAGCAGGGCGGCATCCGCCTCGTAGTTCAGCATCGCCAGCCAGCGCCACTCCGCGGTCAGGAAGGGCGCGGCGGCCGCGGCGGGCGTCACGGCGTGGGAACGGCCGGCGTCTGCGAGTCGCGCGCGGGCGGATGGTCGCCGATGACCTCGATGGCGGCGGAGTCCGGCGCGGCGTCCTCTTCCTCCGCCACGTCCGCGCCCGAGGGACACCCGGCCAGCAGCAGCGCCGCGCCGAGGAGCAGGATGGATCGTTTCATCTGCGCATCGTGGGAAAAGGTGCCGTGGACAGCTTGGCGGTCGCGTGACGGGCTCGCAAGAAGCGGGGCGGTCCTCTGCGTCCCTGCGACTGGCGCTGCGCGACTCCATTCGTCCGCCGGCGCTCGGAGCCGGACACGAGACGACGATCCGGCCGGGAGCCGCTCCCGACCGGATCGTCCATCGGTCATCCCGTTGCGCTGCGGAGACAACCCCGCGCGAACGCAGGACACGCCGCCGCTACTGGTACACGTACCCGGTGATCCCCTCGTACACGTAGCCGTAGGACGAGATGGCGTTCTGCCCCTCCCAGTAGTCGGTCGTGTAGAAGTGGTCGCCGCTCCCGTGCTTGTACAGGCGGTACAGCGGGGTCGACTCTGCAACCTGGTAGACCGCGATCTGCCCCAGTTCCTGCTCGATCGTCATGCCCTCGCACCCGGGGTCGGTGGAGAGGAAGTAGTCGTTCCACCAGGCATAGCAGCGGTACAGCGCCGTGTGCCCTGCCTGTGGCCAGTTCTCCAGGAAGAAGTAGTTGTAGCCCTCCAGGTGGTACCCCTGGTTCTGCGCTTCGTACGGGTCCGTGCCGTACAGGTGGTCGCCGGTGTACGAGTTGTACAGCCGGTGGATGGCCGTACGCCCGCCGCCGAAGCAGCAGGCGCCGTCCAGCGAGGTGGCCGCGGTGACCGCCGTGGGCTCGTCTGCGCAGGCCGCCAGACCCACGAGCAACAAAATGGCGCCTAAGCGCTTCTTGCCATGGAAATCCATACCCCACCCTTCCGTTCGGCCCGGGATGCAGTGCGACTCCGGTCCGTTCCCGGGTCAAACGCCGGGCCGGAATCTCAATGGCGGAGCGGCCGTCCTTATACCAGATGTTCTACAGTTGCGTCCGTTAACGATACGGCACACTTATAGTACCGTCCCACTCAAAAAGGCGCAATGGGTACGATGATAGATCTCCAGGGGACATATAAATTGCCGAGGTACAGGGACGGTCGTCTCCTTCGGCACCGCCTCGCGCAACGGCAGTCCGCCGCGCCTGCGGAGCGAAAAAGACTGAGGACGCAGAGGATTCCAATCCTCTGCGTCCTCGCTTTTAGCCTCTGCGTCTCTGCGTTCAGACCGCCGTTCCCTTCCCGGCGCGCGGGGAGATCAGTCCTGAATGGGGATGCTCTCCGAGACGGGGAAGCCACAGAAGGTGCCGGAGACCACGACGTGGGTCTTCGCCGGGTTCAGCTGCGCGCCCACGTCCACCGTGCACCGGCCCGTCGCCGCGCCGCGCGCCCAGGTGAACGCGCCGGTCTCCGCCAGCTGGAACGCGGTGGGACCGCTGGCGTCCGCCGCGGCGGACACGGTCACGTCGATGTCCGGATCGCCCGAGATGGTGATCACGTCGCCCTTCTGCGTGCGGTGCGCGCACGCCGCGGGCGTCGCGGAGATCTGCGCCTGCAGCGCGCTGCTCCCCACCGGATCGCCCCACTGCACCGTCGCCGTGCCGGTGATGGCCGTGCTGCCGCTGGGCGTGCACGCGTGCGTCTCCTGGATGGGCACCGTGAAGCTGTTGCCCGCCGCCAGCACTCCCTCGTCCAGCGTAGAACCGGAGCTCAGCGCTCCGAGCGGCGCCGCGCGCACCATCTCCTGGACGATGCCGAAGACGGCGCGGTTCAGCTCGGCCGCTTCGGCCGCGGTGAGGGACGCGGCGTCGCCGGGGCCGGTGCCGCCGTCACCGCAGGCGGCCGTGAACAGCAAGGGAATCAGCAGGAGCTTGCGCATGGCAGGTCGGTCCATCTGGAGGGTAGCCACGGGTTTCGCGGGGAACGATGCGGAAACCCTTGCCGCCAAAGATAATCCCGCCGCGCTGGAAGTTCCAGCGTGTACGCCCGCGTGCGGGGCCCTCACCCGGCTCGCCGGGGCTCGCCACCCTCTCCCACGAACTGCGTGGGCGAGGGTGTAATACCAGATCCGGAAAAACACCTGTCATTCTGAGCCTGAGGGAGCGCCCGCACCGAACCCACGGATGAGCACGGAGCGTGTGGCGCGACCGAAGAATCTCCCGCCTCTCGCACCGAGCCCTGCCCCGGACCTAGTCCGGGGAACTCACCGTGACCGTGAGATCCTGCCGCCCAGCGTACAGATTCTTCGGTCGGCGCGGGAGGCCCGTGAGCGGTCCGCGAGATCCGTCGGGCGCCTCCCTCAGAATGACAGTTTATCCGGATCCGGTATAAACCGCGGCCGGATCTGGCGCACGGCCGCTGTTTTGTCCGCGAAGGCGGGCTTGCGAATTCGCAGCGGCGAATTCATTCGCTCCCAGGTGCGGCGCGGCGATTCCCGGTTTCGATGCACGACGCGCATCGATCGCTTTCGTCGCGGCGATTTCGATCACCTGGTCCCGGGGCCCGCGCTCAACCCTCCTACTTCCTCCGGTAGTCGAACATCCAGCCGCGATGGATGGTGCGCGGCTCCTCCACCGTGACGAAGGCGTCCGGGTCCCAGGCGGAGACCTGCGCCAGCGCCAGCGGCAGGTGCCGGCGGCGCAGCACCGCGTAGACGACCTCCATCCGCCCGTCCCTGCCGTACGCCGGGAACTCCGTCACCCCGAAGCCGCGGTCGCGCAGCGCCTGCGCGATCTCCACGCCCCCGTGCGCCGACATCACCCGCAGCGCCGAGAGCCCCAGCGCCAGCTTCTCCTCGATCCACAGCCCCGCGGCCGCCCCGGCCGCGAACCCCGCCGCGTACCCCAGCAGGTGCGGCACGGAATCCAGGAACTTGACCGCGTTCCCCACGGCCGTGATCCACACCAGCACCTCGAAGAAGCCGATCAGCGGCACCAGCTGCTTGTAGCCGCGCACGGAAAGCAGCATGCGCACCGTCGCCAGCGACACGTCCACGATGCGCAGCGCAAAGATCACCAGCGGCCCCCAGGCCGACCCGAACAGCACGTCCAGCGTCATCCGATCCCCCCTCTCCCGCGGCGGACCCTCCCGCCGCGCGGCGCTTGAAAAAAGATGCGATCCGGCCGGGAGCGCCTCCCGGCCGGATCGTCCGTCCACCTGCCCCTACACCGCTGCGCGCGAAAAGATGCAGCGAATTTGCGCTGCACCTTTTCCACGGAACTGCGGAACCACCTGTCATTCTGAGTCCTTAACGGCTGCGCCGATCCTGTAAGACGAAAGACCTCTCGCACGAATCTCTCGTCCCCATCAACCTCCCCCAGGGGTTTTTGGGGGAGGTGGGCGAGTCATGCGAGCCCGGAGGGGGCGCGGCGG
>DATAAG010000282.1:0-14563 GCA_036260235.1 Longimicrobium sp. | reverse complement strand
CGGAGGAAAGAAAACTCCGCTGACTCTGTTGACTCCGTGTGAGGCCAATCCTTTTCTGGATGTCAGCCCGCGTAAGGCGGAGTCCAGATGGAGATCTCGTTGGGGCCGCTGCAGCCGGACGGGTTGCAGGCGCGGATGCGGTACAGCCAGCTGTGGCCCTGCGCGTCCTGCGGAAGCACATCGGCGTGGCTGGTCTCCCAATACGTGGTGCTGGAGTGGACGACCTGCCAGTCCTCCGCCGAGCCGTACTCCTTGCGCTCGATCGTCCACCACCGGACCGACGCGGTGTTTTCATGGGCCCAGGTGATCCGCACCGCGTGGCGTGAGGCGTCGTACGTGGCCGTTCCTCCATACGGCGCAGCGGCCACCGCGGCGTAGGTAGCACCCGTCACCTGCACGGACACCGAGTTCACGTACTCCGTCGGCGTGCGGGCCTGGCGCGACCGGACGGTGTACACGTACGTGATCCCCGGCTCCGCCGGGAACTTGACCTCGGTGACATCCGGGCCCACCACGAACACGTACTGTTCGCCACCAGGACGGCCGTAGGAGATGCGGTAATCCGAGTTGTTGGTGGCGTTGTCCGCCCAGCGCAGGACGATGCTGTAGGGTGCAGGCGTGGCCGTCAGGTTCCCCGGCGGCTCCAGGCGCGGCACGCCCACCGCGACCTCATTCGGGACGACGCTGCACCCCGCCGCGTTGCAGGCGTAGATGCGGTAGACGATGTAGCGGCTCGTCTCCGCGGCATCGTTCAGGAAATCCCAGGTGTTCGTCCCCGCCACGCTGCCGCGGAAGGTGAACTCCCCACCGTTGACGGACCAGTACACATCGTAGCGGGTGGGCGCGCCGGTGCCGTCGTGCGACCAGCTGAGCCGCACCCCGTACGGATCGGGCGAGAACGTCGCCTGACCGTTGATCGGGGCCGTGGGCACGCCCGGCGCCTGCTGCAGCGCCACGTCGATGGTGATGACGCTGGTCGGGGGAGCTTCGCACGCGGACAGCAGCACGGCGGCGGCGGCGGCGGCGGAAACCAGGCGGGGACGGATCGGCATCAGGGGACTCCGGGGTGCTGCGTCCTGCGAAGGAGCGGTGGATGGAGCGGGTGTGCAAGCGTCTGCAGACGGCGCGGAGGTGAAGGGGTGGAGCCCACGGAAAGGGCCCGCGGAATCGCTCCGGGGCCCCGTCCGCGCTTCCAGGCAGCGGGTGCGCTCAGACCGTGAACGAGCTGCCGCAGCCGCAGCCGCCGCTGGCGTTCGGGTTGTTGAACGTGAAGCCGGAGCCCTGGAAGGTGGAGACGTAGTCGATCTCCGTCCCGTTGAGGTACTGCAGGCTGAACGGGTCCACGAACATGCGAATGCCCTCGGACTCCAGGATCAGGTCGTCCTCGGTGGGCTCGTCCTCGATGTTCAGCCCGTACTGAAAGCCGGAGCACCCGCCGGGCAGCACGCCCACGCGCAGGCCGGCGTTCTCCGCCGCGCCCTGCTCCTCGATGTAGCGGCGCACCTCGGCGGCGGCCGTGGGAGTCAGAAGAACGGGGCTCGCGGGAGCCTCGGTCCGGGTGGTCGTGCTCTCTGCCTGCATCGTGTCCCCCGCTGTCAGGGTGAAGGCGCGGATGCCGCGCATCTCTCTATCGTTGAACAACTTAGTACCCTTCCCCGGCCTGCAGGTTTCGCGCCTGCACGGGGCCGTGGACGGGTGGCTCTCCCGGAAGATAACCACTCGCGCAAGACCCTACCAGCTTTGCGTTTCGGCCAGCAGTTGGTCCACGGCGTCCGCAAGGGACCGCACGGGCGTCACCCACGGCATGCCCGCCGCGCCCCGGGCCTCCGTCTCCGGGCTGCAGACCAGGAACCCGCGCGCGCCGAACCGCCCGGCCGCCGCCACGTCCCGCGGCCGGTCGCCGATCCACCAGGAACGCGCCAGGTCCACCCCCAGTTCCCGGGAAGCGCGCAGGAACATCCCCGCGCCGGGCTTCCGCTCCGCGTCGCCGCCGCCGTCCTGCACGTCCGGGCTGTGGTATTCCGCGTCGAGCCGCGCCCCGTGCCGCGCCAGCTCCTCCACCAGCCGCGCGTGCACCGCGCGGTACGCCTCCTCGGTGAAGTACCCGCGCCCGATCCCCGACTGGTTGGTGGCCAGCACCACCACGAACCCCGCCGCGTTCAGCCGCGCCACCGCCTCGCCCGCGCCGGGGAGCAGCTCCACCCCGCCCGGGTCGGCGAGGTAGTGGCGGTCGATGATCAGCGTCCCGTCGCGGTCCAGGAACACCGCCCGACGCGGGGAACCGTTCGTCATCGCGAGCCGCACGCGCGGAGGAACTTCTCGTCCAGCAGGATCTGTTCGTCGCAGACCTGGCGCAGGCGGTCCGTATGTGCCTGGGCGGGAAAGTGGCACCAGATCACCCTGCGCCCCGTCGCCTGCACGGCCTCGATCGCATGCACGTAATCCGTATCCCCCGCGACGAGCATCACCACGTCGTACCGGTTGGTGTGCGCGCCGATCACCATGTCGGTCGCCAGGTTCACGTCCGTCTCCTTCTCGACGTGGTACCTCTGGATGGAAACCGCCCCGCACCTGGGGCACTCGAAGCGCTCGCGCCGCGGCTCGTTGCGGCCCAGGACCAGATCGACCGCCCTTGTCTCGCGAAGGCGCTCGAAGAACCTGTGCTGCCCACGGTAGGCGCTGGATTGGTTGTCGGGAAGAGGCGAGGTGTAGTAGCGCATCTTGACCAGCACGTACCCTCTGGCGAGCTGCCGGGCCAGCAGGGGAATGTCGAGGTCCCGTACGCCTGCCTCCAACTGGGTAACGCGGAAGTTGGTACCGTCGACGAAGATCTCCAGGCGGAGCTTGCGCGGCAGTTCGGACATGGGTTCTGTCGGGCGAAAAAGGATTTTGGGGTACGAAATAACGAGGGGATGTGCACCTCGGTGCACACCCCCCCGGAACTGCGTACCCGGTACCCCGAAGGGAGCGGGCCATCCTTGTTTCGCGAAGCGAAAGCTATGCGCGGCGCCGACCCCTGTCAAGGGGATCCGGGCGCTTTGTTCACTTCATCTCACCCCGCCGTGATGTTGAAGCCGGCGTCGACGTACATCACCTCGCCGGTGACGCCGCTGCCAAGCTCCGAGGCCAGGAACAGGCACGCCCGCCCCACCTCGTCCGTCTCCACCGTGCGCTTGAGGGGCGAGCGCTCCGCCGTGATGCGCATGAGGTCGCGGAAGTGGGCCACGCCGCGCGCCGCCAGCGTGTTGATGGCCCCGGCGGAGATCGCGTTCACCCGGATGCCGTGCTGCCCCAGGTCCACCGCCAGGTAGCGCACCGACGCCTCCAGCGCCGCCTTGGCCACGCCCATCACGTTGTAGCCGGGCACCGCCTTCTGCGAGCCGTAGTACGTCATGGTGACGATGCTGCCGCCCTCCGGCATGAGCGGGATGGCCGCGCGCGACAGCGCCACGAGCGAGTAGACGCTGATGTCGTGCGCCGCCAGGAAGTCCTCCCGCTGCGTCTGGATGAACGGGTTGGCCATGGCCGCCTTGGGCGCGAACGCCACCGAGTGCAGCACGAAGTCCAGCCGCCCCCACCGCTCGCGCAGCGCGTCGAAGACGGCGGCGATCTGCGCGTCGTCGCGCACGTCCAGGTCGAAGAGCGGCACCTCGCCGAGCTCCGCCGTGGTGCGGGTGACGCGGTCCCTCATGAGCTCGCCCTGGTAGGTGAAGGCGAGCTCCATCCCCGCGCCGTGCAGCGCGGTGGCGCACCCCCACGCGATGGAGTTCTGGTTGGCGACGCCGACGATGAGGCCCTTCTTTCCCGCCAGCAGACCGGCGAGCGGCGAGTTCTCGGACATGGGTTCCGTGGGTTACGCTGGATTCTCAGTTCACAGCTGGCGTTTCAACTACCACTGCGACGTTCGAGCTTCGACTGCTCCTGCCTGCGTGTCCGGGCCAGCCTCGCGCCCAGCAGTTGAAATCCCCGCAACGGCCACGCGCTGTCCGCCTGCGCGGACAAATCGTGCCGTGGGCGATGCCCGTGCCCCGAACTGGCCCCTCGCAGTTGAAGCCCCGCAGTTTGCGGGGCTTTCCGCTGTTCCAGCCGCGGCTTCAGCCGCCCGGCCCCGGCCGCGGGCGGACCGCCGCCATGGCCCGTGATCCCATCGCGCGCGGGTTCCCCGGCGGAGGCGCCGATGGTGGCGCCGGCGGTGCGGGCGGCGCCGCAGAATCCGCGGCGACAGAATCCACCGCGGCAGAGTCCGCGGGCACCGAGTCCGGCGCCGGCTGGCGCGGCGGAGGCTCGGGACGCGGCGGGCGCAGCGGGGCCTCGCCGCCGCCCACCAGCCCGTTCACGTTCCGCACGTCCCGCACGCGCACCGTGTAGATGGTGTCCGGGATCAGCTCCGCCGCCGGCTGCGCGGAAAGCGACTGCGACGGCAGCGGCCCCCGCGGCCGCGCCGTGTCCGCCCCCGCCGTGTCCCGCGCCGGCTGCCCGGCACGGGTGCTGTCCGCCGCGGTGACGCCGGTGTCGCGCGCCTCCGCCGGCACCCCGATCCGCACCTCGCGCAGCGGCACCGCCGCCCCGTCGGGCCCGATCAGCAGCACCTGGTCCACCGAGAGCGGCTGCTCCGGATCCAGGTAGTCGTCGAAGCGCACCTCCACCCATCCGTTCGCCATCCGGGCGGAGCGCACCGCGGGGGGCGTGGTGTCCGGCAGCAGCACCGCCAGCTGCGCCGTGGGCGCCTGCCCCACCGCCAGCGTCACCGTCGCGGAGTCGCGCGGCTCGAACGGGTCCGGGCGCTGGTTGCGGTTGTTGTCGCGGTACGCCCGCAGCCGGTACTCGCCCTCCGGGATCTGCCGGAACACGAAGCCGCCCGTGCTGTCGGTGCGGGTGGAGTAGATGAGCGAGTCCGCCAGCCGCACCGCGTCCACCCGCGCCTCGGTGGACGGCTGCCCGGTCAGCCGGTCGGTCACCACGCCGCCGGCGCGCGTGTCGGGGATGGCCGGGCCGGTGGAGAACACCAGGCGCACCGGCTCCGTGCGGCGGTTGCTGAAGCGGTCCTGCAGCCCCGCCGCCACCTCCACCTGGTAGATGATGCCGGGCCGCCACCCGCGCCGCGGCTTCACCCGGATCTCCCGCCCGTCCAGCCCCACCGACACCGGCCCCAGCCGCGGGCTCACCGTCACCGCCTCCTGCAGCCCCTCTTCGGAGAGCGCCTCGTCGAACTCCAGCACCACGGGGCCCACCCACCCCTGCAGCATGGCCATGGTGTCCGGGCGCGTGGAGAGGAGCACGGGCGCCACGCTGTCCGCCGCCCCGCCCGGGGGCGCCTCCACGTGCGCGCACCCGGGCGCCAGGGACATCGCCCAGGCGAGCGCCGCCACCGCCGAGGCCAGCGCCAGGCGACGGATCAAGCCGCGCCCTCCAGCGCCGCCAGCTTCTCCGCCAGCTTGCCGCGCTGCTCCCGGAACGAGGCCAGCTTCTCGCGCTCGTAGTTCACCACGTTCTCCGGCGCGCGGGCCACGAACGCCTCGTTCGCCAGCTTCTTCTCCGTCCCGCCGATCTGTCCGTCCAGGCGCCCCAGCTCGTCGCGCAGGCGGGCGCGCTCGCGCTCCAGGTCGATGACGCCGGCCAGCGGGACGAACAGCTCCGTCCCCGAGCGCAGCACCGCGCTGGCGCCCACCTCGCCGTTGGCGGCGCCGAACGACAGCTCTTCGACGCGGGCCAGGTCGCGCAGCGCGCGGCGGCTGGCGTCCAGCATCGCCCGCGCCTCGTCGCTGGCGGCCACGCGCAGCGGGACGCGCGCGGCCGGCTGGATGCCGTACTCGCTGCGGATGGTCCGCACCGCGCCGATCACCGCCTGCAGCTCTTCGATGGCGCGCTCCGCCGCCTCGTCCTCCCACTCCGGCCGCGGCTCCGGCCAGCGGGCGACGATCAGCGAGGCCTCCGCGTCCGCGGCGCGGGGGAGCTTCCGCCACACCGCCTCGGTGATGAACGGCATCACCGGGTGCAGGATGCGCATCGCCCCGTCCAAGGCCTGGGCCAGGGTGGCCTGCGCGGCGCGGCGGCTCTCCTCGCCCGCGTCGCCGCGCAGGCGGGGCTTCACCATCTCCAGGTACCAGTCCGCCAGCTCGCCCCAGAAGAACTCGTAGCCGCGCAGCGCCGCCTCCTGCAGGCGGAACCGCTCCAGCGCCTCCGTCACTTCGCGGAACGCCTTCGACAGCCGCGACAGGATCCAGCGGTCCATCGGCTCCAGGTGGTCCCGCGCCTCGTCCAGGGAGACGCGCGGGCCGTCGCCCAGGTTCATCAGGGCGAAGCGGCCGGCGTTCCACAGCTTGTTGGCGAAGTTGCGCCCGGGGCCGAACGCTTCTTCCAGGTTCTCGTAGTTCAGGTACTGGTCCGTGGCCGCGCCGCTGCCGCTGATCACCGTGTAGCGCATGGCGTCCGCCCCGAACCGCTCCTTCACCACCAGCGGGTCGATGCCGTTCCCCAGGGACTTCGACATCTTCCGGCCCAGGTGGTCGCGCACCGTCCCCGTGAGGTAGACGTCGCGGAAGGGGATGGCGCCGCGGAACTCGAGCCCCGCCATCACCATCCGCGCGACCCAGAAGAAGAGGATCTCCGGCGCCGTCACCAGCGTGTGGCCGGGATAGAACGCCTTGAGGTCCGGCGCGTCCTCGTCGGGCCACCCCATGGTGCTGAACGGCCAGAGCCACGAGCTGAACCAGGTGTCCAGCACGTCGGGATCCTGCTCCAGCGCGCCGCCGCACTTCGGGCAGCCCGTGGGATCCTCCCGGGCGGCGATCGTCTCCCCGCACCCCTCCGCCCGGCAGTACCAGACGGGGATGCGGTGCCCCCACCAGAGCTGGCGGCTGATGCACCAGTCCCGGATGTTCTCCATCCAGTGCTCGTAGATCTTGCCGAACCGCTCCGGATGGAAGCGCAGCTCGCCGTCGCGCCACGCCTGCAGCGCCGGCTGGGCCAGCGGCTTCATCCGCACGAACCACTGCTCGCTGAGCCGCGGCTCCACCACGGTGTCGCAGCGGTAGCAGTGCGGCACCGCGTGGGTGTGCTCCTCCACCCGCTCCAGCAGCCCCAGCTCCTCGAACGCCGCGACCACGGCGCGGCGCGCCTCGAAGCGGTCCATTCCGCGGAACGCCTCGGGGGCCTCGTCGTTGATGGTGGCCTCGGGGGTCATCACGTTCAGCGCGGGGAGCCCCGTGCGCTGCGCCACCTCGAAGTCGTTGGGGTCGTGCGCCGGCGTGATCTTCACCGCGCCCGAGCCGAACTCCGGGTCCGCGTACTCGTCCGCCACGACGGGGATGCGCCGCCCCGTCAGCGGCAGCTCCAGCTCCCTGCCGACGATGGCCGCGTACCGCTCGTCCCCCGGGTTCACGGCCACGCCGGTGTCGGCCAGCATGGTCTCCGGCCGCGTGGTGGCGATCACGAGGTACGGGCGGCCGTCGGGCAGGCGCGGCAGCCCGGGCGCGTCTACACCTTCGGCGACCGGGTAGCGCAGGTGCCAGAGCCTGCCCTGGTGCTCCGACGGCTCCGCCTCTTCGTCGCTGAGCGCGGTCAGGCAGCGCGGGCACCAGTTGATGATGCGGTGGCCGCGGTAGACCAGCCCCTTCTCGTACAGCCGGACGAAGACCTCGCGGACGGCCGTGGAGAGCTCGGGATCGAGGGTGAAGCGCGTGCGGCTCCAGTCCAGCGACGCGCCGATGGCGCGCAGCTGCTGCAGGATCTGCCCGCCCGTCTCGCGGACGAACTCCCACACCCGCTCCACGAACGCCTCTCGCCCCAGGTCGTAGCGCGTCCTCCCCTCCTTGGCCAGGATGCGCTCCACGACGTTCTGCGTGGCGATGCCGGCGTGGTCCGTCCCGGGAAGCCAGAGCGCCTCGCGCCCCTGCATGCGGCGCCAGCGGATGATGACGTCCTGGATGGTGTTGTTCAGGCCGTGCCCCATGTGCAGCACGGCGGTCACGTTGGGCGGGGGGATGACGATGACGTACGGCTCGCGGCCGCTGCTGGCGTCCGCGCGAAAGTACCCCTGCTCCTCCCACCAGCGGTAGAGCGGGTCCTCGTGTTCCTGCGGGCTGTACTGCGGCGGAAGCGGCTCGGCCATCCCTCGTTCATCCCTCTCTTCAGCTTGATCTTGAGCGCGGAACCTACGCTTACGATAACACGCGGGTCAAGCCGATGATCGGGGGGTGATGGAGTGATGGAGTGATGGAGTGATGGGGGTGAACGTGGGAGATGAGGATGGTGCGCGGCACCGGCGATCCCCCGGCCGGTTGAAACCGCGGCTGCAAAAGCACGAAGTCCGCCTGCGCGGACTCCACCGCCGACACCGCGCACGGTACGACCTGCCTGCACGCCCAACCTGTCATTCCACAGACGTTCCCTGCGCACTAAAAGGCCTGCGCGCGACCGACGAATCTACCGTCCGAACCTGGTGGGCCGCTGCCACGCCGCGATTCCGCCTCCACATCGATCCGCGCAGGCGGGTTTGGCGCTTTTCCAGCGGCGAATTCATTCGCTCTTGAGGGCGGCGCGACACCGACGCCCCCGTCCCCGATCACAACCCGGTACGGGCGATTGGTCCTTCCGCTATCCCTGTTTGACGCTGTACGGCACGGCCACTATGCTGCGCCTGCGTACACCCAGGCGATCCCTCCGACTCCCGCGACGTCATGAGGATTCGCTTCTGCCTGTTCGCCGCACTCCTGCTGGCCTGCGGCCCTCGCCTGCACCAGCGAGCCGCCACCGTCCCGGTCGTGCGCGAGATGGAGACGCCGCGCGCGCCGGCGGCGGCGGATACGGGCCAGATCGTCCGCATCCCCGCGCCCACCGGCCCGTATCGCGTGGGCCGCGCGACCTTCCACGCGATCGATCCCGCGCGCGACGAGGCGTTCACGCCAGAGCCGGACGACCGGCGCGAGGTGATCTTCCACGTCTGGTATCCGGCGGCCGAGGAGGGCGGCGTGCCGGCGGCGTTCACGGCGGAGGTCCCGGACGACAGCATCTTCCGCCGCTCGTACTCGTTCATCGGGGTGGAGAAGCTGCCGCGGGTGCGTGCCAACGCCTTTGCCGATGCACCGGTGTCGGGCGCGGAGAGGCGGTATCCGGTGATCCTCTTCTCCCACGGGCTGGGCGCGGTGGCGGCGATGTACACCTCTTTCCAGGAGGACCTGGCGAGCCACGGCTACGTCGTGGTCGGCGTGGACCACCCGTACTTCTCGGCGGCGTTCCAGCTGCCGGGCGGACGCACGGTGCGGAACCTGTCGCGGCCGGCATCCCGGCAGCAGGACGTGCTGACGCAGGCGCAGGACCTCCGCTTCGTGCTCGATGCGCTGGAGCTGCTCGACAGGGAGGGGCCCGGACGGCTGCGGGGACGGCTGGACCTGGAGCGGGTGGGAGTGTTCGGTCAGTCGCGCGGCGGCTTCGCGGCGCCGCACGCCTGCCGCCTGGACCGCCGCTTCGACGCGTGCGCCAACCTGGACGGCTACTCCCTCACCCCGGCCGTGATGGACAGCGGCATCGCGCAGCCGTACCTGCACGTGGAGGAGCTGGTGCCGTGGCAGCCCGCGCCAACAGACTCCGAGCTCGTTGCCGCGGGACAGACACGCGAACAGGCGATCGCCGAGGCCGCGGCGGATTCGCTGCGGCGGGAGGCCACCTTCCGCCGCATGGGCCCGGGCGCCGTGCTGGTGACCGTGCGCGGCGCCAGGCACGCCAGCTTCAGCGACCAGCCGCTGATCGCGCCCGAGCGGTACCGGGACATCGCCATCGACGCCCGCCGCGCGCTGCAGATCACCCGCGCCTACCTGCTGGCCTTCTTCGACCTCCACCTGCGGAACCGTCCGCCCAGCCTCCTGGGCCCCATCCCACCACCCTATCCGGAGGTCACCGTGGAGTTCTACGATCCGGCCGGACCCACCCGGGTGCTGCGCGGAACCGTCCCCTGAGCGGATCGGCGCTGCGGCCCCGGGACAGGGTACTTGCATCGACACAAGGCGGGGTGCCCGGACCGAGGTCCGGACACCCCGCCTGCATTCGACCCGTCGGCTCTCTCAGCTGCAGCAGTACCCGGTGTACTCCGTCCGGGGGCAGCAGTAGATCGACGTGGCGTTGCAGCTCAGGCTGTTGACGGTGTTCGGGCAGGAGCCGTCCGTCATGATGTGCCCGCCCACCGTTCCGCGCTCCTCCATCGGCTGTCCGGTCTGGAACGCGTCGACGATGAGGTCATCCAGGGCCAGCTTGAGCTTGCGCATCAGTACCTCCGGGATGGGGTGAGACGCAGGTGGGGATGGATGGAAGCGGGACATCCTTCCCCGGGAGCAGACCCACACGAGAACGATGCTGGCCAGGCATTTCGGACACTGCGCCTTCCCGAAAGAATCTCGCGCGGAGCGGCCGAGACGCAGAGAAAAACGCTCCACGTCATCCACCTCTCCGCGTGAGGCCTGTCCCTTCAGGATCCCACTGCGCGCAGCTCAGCCGCCGGCGGTGAGGTCCACCTCCGTCACCGGCACGTCGAAGCGGCCGTCGGTCACCACGAACTGCCCCGTCTCTCCGACGGCGGTGCCCTCGAAGGTGCCGCGGATCCGGCCGTCGTCGATCGACTCGATGGTGATGGTGCCCGTCTGCAGCGTGAAGTAGCGCGCCTGCGAACCGCCGCCGTCCACCACGTCGTCGGCGTCCAGGACGATGTTGACGACGGGACAGAACGCGCCGCCGCGCCCGCACGAGTTGACGACGAAGGTGCCGGTGCGCAGCGGCCCGGGAAACTGCAGGGGCACGTGGTCGCTCAGCCCGGCGCCGCTGCGGTCGGTGCTGGTGATGGCGGTGCCCAGCCGCTGGAAGGGAGGTGACCCGAGCACGTAGTGCCGCGCCGCCGCGAAGTTCTCGCCCGTCAGCGTGGTGCCGGACGCGCCGCCCGGCTCGCCGAACGCGAAGTAGCGCCCGCTCTCATCCCCCGAGTAGGTGAAGGAGAGGAAGCCCGCGTCCGCGCGCCCGGCGGGCTTGTCGGCAGCCCGTCGAGCGCCAGGCCCTGCGGCTCCGCCGGACTCAGCGGCTGCCGGTCGCAGGCCGCGGCCGCCGCGAGAGAAAAGGCCAGCACCGTGGCCGCGAACGTCCGGGAACGCAGGGTCATGACGCACCTTCC
Source organism: Longimicrobium sp. (assembly GCA_036260235.1). Classification (GTDB taxonomy): domain Bacteria; phylum Gemmatimonadota; class Gemmatimonadetes; order Longimicrobiales; family Longimicrobiaceae; genus Longimicrobium. The sequence goes on along the minus strand of DATAAG010000282.1, from coordinate 3,411 downwards.
TGCCGTGCGTAAATGAACGCCGATCTTCCATCCGGGTGAAACTTTGTTTCGCGAGAAGCAGGCCAACTACGCGCACGATTCGGTGGATTCAACCGCAAAAAGAGGAGGACGCGGAGAACGTCGGTCGGTTCTCTGCGTCCTCTCTTTCGCCTCCGTGCCCTCTGCATGAATCCCGTCCGGCGCCTGCGTACGGCTCCGCGGATCAGGGACCCGGTGGCAGGGGAGGGACGACGGTGTCGACGCGGGTCACGCCGGAAGAGACGGTGCCGGAGAAGCGGTGCCATCCGGTCTCGCTCACGTCCAGGAGGATCTCGAACGCCTCCGGGCCGGTCCAGCGCGCGAAGTTCATCGCCGCGTCCGTCGCGGGCACCTCCACCGAGTCGGTGCGCACCACCACGTAGCCGGACGCGCCGCGGCGCACCATGCCGCGCCCGAATCCCTGCTGGTAGGCCACGTACGCCAGGTACCGCCCGTCCGCCGAGAACGCGGGGATGGTGAAGACGAGATCGGCATCCTCGGGAAGCGCGATCAGCCGCAGCTGCTTGCCCGCCGGATGCCAGGTGAACGCCGACCGCAGCTCCGTGCCCGAGAAGGTGAAGCCGAGCACCGTCCCATCCGCCAGCACCAGCGGCACGGAGTGCGTGAGCACGAAGCGGATGGTGTCCACGCCGCCCGGGGACCGCACTTCCACGCGGCGCAGGAATCCCTCCTCCAGCTCCGTCCGGAACGGGATGGAATCCACCAGCGCCACCCGGACGGAGCCGGCCCCGGGGTCCGTCCGCGGAGGCGGCGTGCAGGCCGCGGCCGCGAGCAGGAGGGCGGGGATGACCGCGCGCGTCCACATCCTCCGGCCCTTCGCCGTCATGCCGCCCCGGCCTCCACCCGCTCCGGCAGCTTCGGCGTGTCGGGGTCGTCGGGGAAGCCGTTGGCGGAGGCGCGCAGGAACGCCTCGACGACGGCGGGATCGAACTGGGTGCCGGAGTTGCGGCGGATCTCCGCCAGCGCGTGCTCGCAGCTGCTGCCGTTGCGGTACGGCCGCGAGCTGACGATGGCGTCATAGGTGTCCACCACCGCCACGATGCGCCCCTGCAGCGAGATGGCGTCCCCCCGCAGCCCGTACGGGTAGCCGGAGCCGTCGAACCGCTCCTGGTGGTGGAGCACCGCCGGCAGCCCCGGGCGCAGGAACGAGCTGCGCTCCATGATCGTCGCGCCGATCTCCGGGTGCCGCTTCATCTCGTCGTACTCTTGCACCGTCAGCGGGCCCGGCTTCTTCAGCACGTCGTCGCGCACGCCGATCTTCCCCACGTCGTGCAGCAGCGCGCCCACCCACAGCGCCCGCAGCTCCTCGCCGCGCAGCCCCAGCTCGCGCCCCGTGGCGGCCGCGTACCGGGCGACGCGCTCCACGTGCCCGCCCGTGTAGTCATCGCGCGTCTCGATGGCGGTGGCCAGCGAGCGCAGGGCGTCCATGAGCAGCGCCTCGATCTGCCCCGCCTGCTCGGCTACCCGCTCCTCCAGGTGGGCCTGGTAGTTCCGGTTCTCGCGCAGCAGGCGGCGGTAGCTGACGGCGCGGTCCGCCGCCAGCAGCACCTCGTCCACGTTGAAGGGCTTCACCACGTAGTCGTCGGCCTGCAGCCGCAGCGCCTCCACCGCGTTCTGCACCGTCCCCGCGCCGGTGAGGATGATGAACGCCACCGTGTCGTCCAGCGCCCGCACCCGGCGCAGCAGCTCCAGCCCGCCCATCCCCGGCATCTGCAGGTCGCTCAGGATGAGGTCCGCGCCCATGGAGCCGAATAGCCGCAGCGCCTCCTCGCCGCACGCCGCCTCGGTGACGGCGTAGCGCTCCGCGGGAAGGATGGTGCGCAGGACCGCGCGGATGGCGTCGTCGTCGTCCGCCACCAGCACGCGCAGCGGGTGGGTCACGGCGCCACCGTGCCCGGCTGCGCCGCGAACCCCTGCGCCTCCACCACCACGTCGTGGGCGATGCGCAGCCCCGCGATGCCGCGGACGTCCAGCTCCGACGCGGGCACCGTGGCCACCGGGCCGCCGTTCACCAGGAAGGTGACGGAGTCCGCGCCCACCCGCACCTCCAGGTCGTTGGGGCGGCCGGCGCCGTTGGCGTCGCGCGCCACGTCGGGGTGGCGCGTCCAGTCGCGCACCACCGGCGTCTGCGCGCCCTGGCGGCGCTTGATGAGATAGCTGCCGTCGCCGCGCACCATGAAGTAGCTGTACCGCTGCTCCGCCTCCGGCCGGTCCAGCCCCGTTCCGCCGAACACCAGCCCGTACCCCTCGTGCAGCCGCCCCGCCGTCTTGCGCAGGCTGGCGCGCACCGTGTACGGCGGCGACAGCTCCGCCGCGCCCTGCGGCCACAGCACCGTGTGCGGCCCCGTGGTGATCGTCGTCACGCCGGTGCCGGACAGGGCGACGCCGCCGGCCGGATTGAAGCGCCACGCAGGCGCGGCGGGGCGCGCCGGCTCCGCGGCCGGAGCCGCCGCGGGCGAGTCGGGGGAGGGCGGCGGCGCGGCGGCGGCCTGGTCCTGGGGGCGGTCGCCGCAGGCGGCGGCCAGCAGGAGCGCGAGCGAGAGGACGTGGCGGTGCTGCATGTGCCTCATGGCTTCAGTGCGGCCTGCAGCTCGTCCAGCGGCAGGTCGCGGATGGGGATCTCCAGCGGCAGCACGATCTCCGCCTGGGTGGCCGTGCGCAGGCGGAAGGTGTCGCGCAGGTGCAGGGGAATGCTGGTGCGCAGGGGGATGTTGGCGCGCACCGGCACCTGCACGTTGCGGCTGCCGAACGGCGTGTTGACCGGCAGGTGGATGGTGGTGTTGATGGGCAGCGTGGTGTTCAGCCGCACCTCGTACCGCTCATCGATAGGGATGTCGAAGTGCACCGGCGTTCCCGCGGGGATGCGCACCGTGTACTTGAGCGTCGCGTTCTGCTGGTCCAGCCGGTCCACGATGCGCCCCAGCGCGGGCGCCAGCAGCCGCTCCGGACTGCGCAGCGTCCACAGCAGCACCCCGTTGAGCGCCAGCGACAGCAGCGCCACCGCGAGGGCCGCGGGCGCCAGCCAGCGTGCGCGTGGGGTGGGCGCGGGTTCGGTCACGGCGTTCGGTGGATGCGGGGCGAGTCGGCGGAAAAACATAAGTCCCGCCGGGGCCAATCGGAAAGGTGCGCGGGTGATGGAGTGATGGAGTGATGGAGTGATGGAGTGATGGAGTGATGGAGTGATGGAGTGATGGAGTGATGGAGTGATGGGTGATACCGAATCAGGATAAACTGTCATTCTGAGTCCTTAACGGCTGCGCCGATCCTGTAGGACGAAAGACGTCCCGCACGAATCTCTCGTCCCCATCAACCTCCCCCAGGGGTTTTTGGGGGAGGTGGGCGAGTCATGCGAGCCCGGAGGGGGCGCGGCGG
>DATAAG010000281.1:0-2482 GCA_036260235.1 Longimicrobium sp. | reverse complement strand
GTGATGAACCAGCACCGGGGCGTGGTGAACCGCCTGGTGTGGATGCAGGCGCACTTCGGCCTGGGCGCGGACGACGTGGTGCTGCAGAAGACGCCGTTCGGCTTCGACGTCTCGGTGTGGGAGTTCTTCTGGCCGCTGCAGCAGGGGGCGCGGCTGGTGATGGCGCGCCCGGACGGGCACCGCGACCCCGCCTACCTGCGCGAGGTGGTCGAGCGCGAGGGCGTGACCACGCTGCACTTCGTTCCCTCCATGCTGCAGCCGTTCGTGGAGGCGGTGGAGGCGGGCCGCTGCGCGTCGCTGCGCCACGTCGTCTGCAGCGGGGAGGCGCTGCCGCCGGCGCTGGTGCGGCGCTTCTACGACCGGTTCGCCGGCCCGGTGGTGCTCACCAACCTGTATGGCCCCACCGAGGCGGCCGTGGACGTGAGCTGCTGGACCTGCCCGCGCGACGGAGCGGCCGGCGTGGTGCCGATCGGCCGGCCGGTGTGGAACACCGCGCTGTACGCGCTGGACGCTGCGCTGCGGCCCGTCCCCGTGGGCGTGCCCGGCGAGCTGTACATTGGCGGGGTGCAGGTGGCGCGCGGCTACCTGGGCCGATCCGCGATGACCGCGGAGCGCTTCGTCCCCGATCCGTTCTCGGTGGAAGGCGGCGCACGGCTGTACCGGACGGGCGACCGGGCGCGCTGGCGGGCGGACGGCGCCATCGAGTACCTGGGGCGGCTCGACCACCAGGTGAAGGTGCGCGGCTTCCGCATCGAATTGGGCGAGATCGAGGCCGCGCTGCGCCAGGCGCCGGGCGTTACGGACTGCGCCGTCGTCGTGCGCGAGGAGGAGACGGGCGACCGGCGGTTGGTGGCGTACCTCGTGGGTGAAGCGGAGGCGGAGGCGCTGCGCGACCGCCTGCGGCGGAGCCTGCCGGAGTACATGGTGCCGGCGGCGTTCGTGGCGCTGGACGCGCTGCCGCTGACGCCCAACGGCAAGCTGGACCGCAGGGCGCTCCCCGCGCCCCAAGGCGACGCGTATGCCGCGCGGGAGTACGAGGCGCCGGCGGACGAGACCGAGCAGGCGCTGGCCGAGATCTGGGCGGAGGTGCTGCGCGTGGACCGGGTGGGCCGCCGGGACAACTTCTTCGAGCTGGGCGGACACTCGCTCCTGGCCACGCGGATGCTGTCGCGGGTGCGGGAGGTGCTGGAGGTGAAGGTCGCCGTCGGTGAGCTGTTCACCCGGCCGGTGCTCAAGGACTTCGCCCAGGCAGTGATGGACGCCCAGCTCGCCCAGGTGGATCCGGACGAGATGGCGCAGCTGCTCGCGCTCCTCCGCGAGTCCACCGTCGCATGACCTCCCCCTTTCCCCACGCGCTCCGCATCGAGCGGGGCGGTCGCCGACACTGCGGGCGAGCGGTCGGCTCGCCGGCGCGCCCGGCCGCCCCCGCCGCGCGGAATCCACCCGCGGCCTCGAATTCTTCCCTCGTCCGGCCGCTTCGCCTCCGGTGCGGATCGGCCGGTGGATCGTGTCCCGGCTGATCCCGAGCTTGCGCGCGCAATCGCGCTCTTGCTGCGTCCTTCCTCCAGGTAGTGTCTGAGCAGCATCCGCTTCTCCCACCCGATCACTCGCGCCTCCGGCTATGGGTGGAGGCTACAAAGTGCATGGGGTGGCTGACCGGCGCCGCACGCGCGAGCCAGCCCGGGTGCGATGCCGACCGTCAGATCTCCACCCGCCGGATTTGTCGAATTTACCTCACCGCAAAGCACCTGGTCACCGCAGCGCGCGAACGACTCTTTCGCGCCATGCCGCTCGACCCGGTGTGCATCTTTTGTGTCTCGACACAGAAGGGGCCTTGTTGCAGAACAAGTGGAGATCCAAACCAGCAGGTCGTGGCAACTCTACTCTTTTCATCAAGATATAGTGAATCGGTTGCTTGCTCCCAATTCCCTGTGCGACAGGAGATCATGACGATGGCTCGAAGCCGAACACTGGCGTTCTTCCCCGAGCGGCCTTTGGTAGCGGGGCTGGCCGGGGAAGAAGATGCCGATACATTTTCTCTACGTTTTTGACGCGTAACTCGTTGACACAAGACAAGCGCCAGGCTATCGTTTGTTCCCCTGAGTTTTGGGACATCGCGTAGTTCCAGGTCCTCCAGATCAAAGGCTGTGCGGTCTGGCGCCAGAGATAATTTGGACCGCCTCCCCCGCCTCAGTCACCGAGGCGGCGGGAGGCTGTCTCCCTCTCAGGCCGGGCCGATCCGCGAGTCTCGGGAATCACGTGAGCTGGCAAGACAAGAGATCCTGCGGGGCGCATGGGCCCCGCAGTTTCACGTCTCAGGCGAGATTTTTCGAGGGGAACAGGCTATGGACGTGGTTGCTGGTCGGACGTTCTCCGCGCCGCGCCCACCGTCACCGACAGCGGTGCGGGCGGAGCTGCCGGCGATCGAGCCCACGGTCCGGGGCGGGGGTCTGCCGCTGTCCTTCGCGCAGCAGCGGCTCTG
>DATAAG010000280.1:0-2283 GCA_036260235.1 Longimicrobium sp. | reverse complement strand
CACAGACGGCGTGGGGGAGGGAGGACGGCAGGCTCCCTCCGGAGCGCGATCGAATTCTCCCCTCTCCCGCGGAGCGGGGGAGGGGCCGGGGGAGGGGGCCCGCGCGGGCGGAGTGAGATGCCTGTCGTAACGGCTGGATATGTCGCCACCCAACCTCCCCCAGGGTTTTTGGGGGAGGTGGGCGAGTCTTGCGAGCCCGGAGGGGGCGCGCGGGCGGCACGATGCCCGCCGTCGTGAACGAATGCGGTTCTCCCCCTCTCCGCGAGGAACGAGCGGGGAGCGGGCCGGGGGGAGGGGCCCCCGGGCCCACCGGCGGAGTTTGTGCAGTGAGTGGCCGAATCACGCCCGTGGAGGGCGGGGACGGGAACAGCACACGGGAGGGGAAGATGCGGTGGAACGCGTGGGCGCGGCGGGCGTCGGCCGCCGCAGGGGCGCTTGCGCTGGGGCTTGCCGCAGCGTGCGGCGGCGGTGATTCAGGAGGCGGCGGCGCGCCGAAGGACGGCGCGGGGGACGAGGGCGTGGGTGCCGGGCACCCCACCTTCACCGGCGCGGCGCCCGGCGGCACCCTGATCTTCCTGGCCGAAGGCGACGCGGACGACCTGAACCCGCTTACCTTCGACAACACGCAGTCGTACCAGGTGGTCCACCTGCTCTTCCGGGCTCTGGCACGCCGCGACAGCACGCTCAGCAACTACGTCCCGGACCTGCTGGAGCGGTGGGAGCGGCCTGACGCGAACACCGTCGTCCTCAAGGTGCGCCCCAACCTCAGGTGGCACGACGGGCGGCCGGTGACCGCGGAGGACGTGGTCTTCACCATCCAGCGCCAGCAGGACTCCGCCACCGCCTCACCGCGGCAGGCGGACGTGGCGGCGGTGACCTCCGTCCGCGCCGTGGACCCGCAGACGGTGGAGGTCAAGCTCAACCGCACCGGCCCCAGCACGCTCAACGCGCTGCTGGAGGTGATCCCGGTCCCCAGGCACCTGCTGGAGAACGTGGACCCCGCGCAGATGCGCTTCCACCAGTTCAGCCAGAACCCGGTGGGCAACGGGCTCTTCCGCTTCGGGCAGTGGCAGAAGGGGCAGCAGATCACCCTGGTCGCCAATGCCGAGGCGCCGGAGGGTCGGCCCGCGCTGGACCGCATCGTCATCCGCGTGGTCCCCGACGCCACCGCGCGCCTCACCCAGCTGATGAACGGCGAGGGCGACGCGATGAAGGTGGCGCCGGAGCAGCGCGAGCAGCTGCAGAACGCGCGCGGCGTGGTGCTGCACACCGCGGCGCAGGTGCGGCCCGGGTGGATCGCCTTCAACCAGCAGAAGGCGCCGGTGAACGACGCGGCCGTCCGCCGCGCGTTCCTGATGGCCGTCAACCGGCAGCAGATCGTGCAGGCGCAGTTCGGCGAGCAGGGCACGCCGGCGCTGTCGCCCATCGCGCCCGGGCTGCGCGAGCACAGCGCCGACGTGCGCCCCATCCCCTACGATCCCAACGCCGCCCGGCAGACGCTGGAGCAGGCCGGCTGGCGCGACACCAACGGCGACGGCATCCGCGAGAAGAACGGACAGCCCCTGCGCATCGACGTGGAGGTGAGCTCCGCGGACCAGATGCGCAAGGACATGCTGATCTTCATGCAGCAGCAGCTGCGGCAGGTGGGGATCGACATGCAGGTGCGCGAGATGGAGCGCACCAGCTGGGTGGAGCGGCTGCGCAACCGCCAGTTCACCGCCAGCTTCTGGGGATGGGGGTGGGGGCCGGGGGTGATGGGCCCCAACGCGGAGATGCTCTTCCACTCGCGCAGCATTCCGCCCAACGGCCCCAACTTCGCCGGCTACAGCAACCCGCGCGCGGACGCGCTGATCGACTCCATCCTGGTGGAGAACGACACCGCCAAGGCGCGCGGCATGTGGCGGCAGCTGGAGCAGCAGCTGATCGACGACGCCGTCTACGCCCCCATCTTCCTGGACCCGGAGTTCTACGCCGTCCACCAGCGCTTCGCGAACGTCAGGTTCCGCGGGCCGGAGTGGTGGGAGGACGTGATCTTCTGGAGCATCCCGGAAAACCGCCGGCTGCCGCGCGACCGGGCGCAGGGCGGGGGTGGGTGAGGGGGTGAACGGTTGGGGGCGGGGTCGGTGGAATGCGATTTCGCCGGCCTCGCGCCCCCGCGGGTTGAAACCCGCGGCGAAGAATGCCAGAAGCCCCGTCTCGGCGCCGCTGTCGCGCCGCCGAACGGGGCTTCAACTGCTGTGGGGGTAAGCCCGGTCTGGCGAGCCTCCGGCGAGCCAGGACCGG
>DATAAG010000279.1:0-1929 GCA_036260235.1 Longimicrobium sp. | reverse complement strand
CCCGCCGTGCAGACGTACCGCGGCGCGTACGAGCGGGTGGAGCTGCCGGCGGAGCTGCTGGAGCGGCTGCGCGCCCTGGGCCGGGGCGAGGGGGCCACGCTCTTCATGGTGCTGCTGGGCGCCTTCCAGGTGCTGCTCTCGCGGTACGGCGGCAGCGAGGACGTGGTCGTCGGCAGCCCGATCGCGGGGCGGACGCGGCGGGAGGTGGAGGAGCTGGTCGGCTTCTTCGTCAACACCCTGGTGCTGCGGACGGAGCTGGGGGGCGATCCCCCCTTCCGGGAGGTGCTGCGGCGGGTGCGGGAGGCCACGCTGGGGGCGTACGAGCACCAGGAGGTGCCGTTCGAGCGGCTGGTGGCGGAACTGCAGCCGGAGCGCTCGCTCAGCCACTCCCCCCTCTTCCAGGTGATGTTTGCCCTGGACGACGTGGACGGCCCCTCGCTGGCACTGCCCGGGGTGCGGGCGGAGCGGGTGGAGGCGGAGTTCCCCGTCACCAAGTTTGACCTTTCCGTCGGCTTCACGGTGGGCGACGGCGGGTTCCGGCTGGGCATCGAGTACGCCACCGACCTCTTCGACCGCGGCACCGTGCTGTGGATGGCGGAGCACCTGCGGCGCGTGCTGGAGCAGGTGGCCGGGGCGCCGTCGGCGCGGCTGTCGCAGATCGAGCTGGCCACCGGGGCGGAGCGCCGCCTGGTGCTGGAGGTGTTGAACCGCGCGGAGGAGGAGCCCGCGCCCGCCGGCTGCGTGCACGCGCTGGTGCAGGCGCAGGCGGCGCGGACGCCGGACGCGGCCGCCCTCGTCCACCAGGACGCGCCGCTCACCTACCGCGAGCTGGACGAGCGGGCCGGGCGGCTGGCGCGGGTGCTGCGCGGGATGGGCGTGGGACCGGAGGTGCGGGTGGGGGTGTGCCTGGACCGCACCCCGGAGCTGGTGGTCGCGCTGCTGGCCGTGCTCAAGGCGGGCGGCGCGTACGTGCCGCTGGACCCCGCCTATCCCGCGGAGCGGCTGGCGTTCATGCTGGCGGATTCGGGCGCCGCCGTGCTGCTGACCCGCGAGCGGCTGCGGGACGCCTTCGCCGCGCCGCCGGGCGTGCGGACGCTGAGCGTGGACGGCGCCTGGCCTGCGGCGGACGCCGCGGACGCGTGCCCCCTGTCGGGTGGGGAGCCGGACTCGCTGGCCTGCGTCATCTACACCTCCGGGAGCACGGGCACCCCCAAGGGCGTGGGGGTGGAGCACCGCGCGCTGGCCCACTACCTGGTCCAGGCGGCCCGGGAGTACGCCCTGGGGCCCGGCGACCGCATCTTCCAGTTCCACTCCATCAGCTTCGACCCCGCGGCGGAAGAGATCTTCGCCCCGCTGGTGGCCGGCGCGGCCGTGGTGCTGCGCGGTGACGAGCCGCTGGCGGACCCGCGGGAGTACTGCGACGCCTGCCGCGCGGCCGCGGTGACCATCATGGACCTGCCGACCGCCTACTGGCACGCCCTGGTCACCCACCTGGAGGAACACCCCGCATCCCTTCCCGCCGCCGTGCGGCTGGCGGTGATCGGCGGCGAGCGCGCGCTCCCCGACCGGCTGGCCGCGTGGCGCCGTGCCGTCGGCGGCCGGGTGCGCCTGCTCAACAGCTACGGCCCCACGGAAACCACCATCGGCGTTACCTTCTGGGACGCGGCGTCGGCGTCGGCGGCGGACGACGGGCGCGCGCCGGTGCCGATCGGCGGCCCCGCGCCCGGCATCCGGGCATACGTGCTGGACGGCGCCCTGCGGCCCACGCCCCCGGGCGTGCCGGGGGAGCTGTACGTGGGCGGGGCGCAGGTGGCGCGCGGCTACCTGGGCCGGCCGGCGCGCACGGCGGAGGCCTTCGTCCCCGACCCCTTCGGCGGGCCCGGCGCGCGGATGTACCGCACCGGCGACCGCGCCCGCTGGAAGGAAGTG
>DATAAG010000278.1:0-23859 GCA_036260235.1 Longimicrobium sp. | reverse complement strand
CCTCCGGCGGCTGCGCGCCGCCGGGCACCACCGCGCCGGGGGGAAGCACCCCGTCGATGTACGCCGCCACGGCCTCCAGCGTGGTCATCTCCTCCAGCATCTCCACCAGGGACAGCCGTACGCCCAGGTGCTTGTCCACCGCCTGGACGGCCTGCAGCAGCAGGAGCGAGTCGATCCCGGCCTGAAAGAAGTGGACGTCCGTGAGCACGTTGTTCCGGTCGATGCCGGTAAGCTCCGACGCCAGCGTCTTCAGGCGGTCCAGGATGGCCTCGTAGCGGGGGGAGGGCGCCGTCGCGCTCACCGAGGACCCTTCGTGGTTCACGCGCATGCCTTTCTCAGGGGATAGCGGGGCAGCATGCTCGGCTCCGGGCGGTTCCGCCTGCGCCCGCGCCGTCTCCGGCTGCGGGGCGGCGGCGCGGGCGGCCCGTGAGGGCGGGTCCACCCAGTACCGGCGGCGTTCGAAAGGATAGGTGGGAAGCGGAACGCGGTGGCGGCGCTCGCCGGCGCCGAAGGCGGCCCAGTCCACCTGCACCCCGGCGGCCCACAGGCCGCCCAGGGTTTCCAGCATGAAGCGCGGGTCCGGGACGTGGTGGTGCTGGTGGCGAAGCCCGCTGAACACCACGGGCGCGGGGGCGCCGCCGGCCGGGTGCTGCAGGGCCCAGGCGCCCAGCGCCTGCCCCGGCCCCAGTTCCAGCAGCGCCCAGCCGGGCTCCGCGCGCAGCGCGGCCACGCCGTCGGCGAAGCGCACCGTGCGGCACAGGTGGCGCGCCCAGTACGCGGGCGAGCAGGCCTCGTCGTCCGTGATCCACGTTCCCTTCACGTTGCTGACGAAAGGAATCTCCGGGGCGCGCAGCGCGAAGCCGGCCACCAGCCGCTCCAGCTCCGGCGCCACCGCCTCCATGGCGCGCGAGTGGAACGCGTGCCGCGCGGGAAGGCGCAGGCTCACCGTCCCCCGCTCCGCCAGCGCGGCCGCGAACGCCTCGATTTCCGCTGCGGGACCGGCGGCCACGCAGCTTTCCGGCGTGTTCACCGCCGCCACGTCCAGGGCGGCGGGAAGGATCTGGCGCAGCGCCGCCTCGCCCAGGGGGACGGCCAGCATGGCGCCGGAGGGAAGCGCGGCGATCATCCGGGCGCGCCGCGCCACCAGCCGCAGCGCGTCCTCCAGCGTCAGCACGCCGGCCACGCACGCCGCCACGTACTCGCCCAGCGAGTGGCCGATCAGGCCGACGGGGCGCACGCCCCAGCTCATCCACAGCCTGGCCAGCGCGTACTCGGTGACGAAGACGGCCGGCTGGGCGACCTCTGTAGGATCGAGCGGCCCCTCCGCCTCCGCCCCGCGTGCCGTCAGGCGGCGCAGGTCCCATCCCCCGCCTGCCCCGCCCTCACCCTCCGCGGACGCGGCGGAGTGCAGCACCTCGCGCAGGTCGCGGCCCAGCAGGGGCCGCAGCAGCTCGCAGCACTCGTCCACCACCGCGCGAAAGACGGGCTCCGCGTCGTACAGGCCGCGCCCCATGTCCACGTACTGCGTCCCCACCCCGGGGAACATGAAGACGAGGGGGCGGCCGCCCGGGTACGCGGGGACGGAGGGCTTCGCGGCCGCGGCGCGCAGGCCGCGCACCGCCTCGTCCGTGTCGCGGCAGGCCAGGGCCAGCCGGTGCTCCAGCTGGCGGCGGCCCGTCTGCAGCGTGGCCGCGGCGTCGGCCAGGGGCGGCGCCTCGCGCTCCAGGTGCGCCGCCAGGGCCTCTGCCGAAGCGGCCAGCGCCGCAGGGGTCTTCGCGGAGACGACCAGCAGCTGGTATTCGCGCGAGGGGCCCGAGGGCTCGCGCGGGGGCGCTTCTTCCAGCACCACGTGCGCGTTGGTCCCCCCGATACCGAACGACGACACCCCCGCCCGGCGCGGCGCGCCGTTGCGCTCCCACGGGCGCAGCGCCGTGTTCACGAAGAAGGGCACGTCCCCCTCCAGCTCCGCGTTGGGCGTGACGCAGTGCAGGCTGGGCGGAATCTCGCCGTGGCGCAGGCTCATCACCGTCTTGATGAGGCCGGTGACGCCGGAGGCCGTGTCCAGGTGCCCCACGCTGGACTTGACGGAGCCGAGGGCGCAGCGGTGCCCGTCCGCGTTCCGCGCGCCGAACACCTGCTTGAGGGCGCGCAGCTCGATGGCGTCGCCCAGCGGGGTGCCGGCGCCGTGCGTCTCCACGTACTGCACCGTGGACGGATCCACCCCCGCCAGGCTGATGGCCTCGGAGATCACCCGCGCCTGGCCCGCTACGCTCGGCGCCGTGTATCCCACCTTCTGCGCGCCGTCGTTGTTGATGGCGCTGCCGCGGATGACGGCGTGGATGGTGTCGCCCGCCGCGATCGCGTCCTCCAGCCGCCGCAGGACCACCACCCCCGCCCCGCTGCCGCCCACCGTGCCCTGCGCGCCGGCGTCGAAGGCGCGGCAGTGCCCGTCCGGCGACAGGATGCCGTCCGGCGAGTACGGGTAGCCGGTGACCGTGGGCACCACGACGGAAACGCCGCCGGCCATCGCGACGTCGCACTCGCCGTTGATCAGGCTCTGGCAGGCCAGGTGCACGGCCACCAGCGAGGTGGAGCACGCCGTCTGCACCGTGACCGTGGGCCCGCGCAGGTTCAGCTGGTACGCCGTGCCCGTGGCCAGGTGGTCCTTGCCGTTGCCCAGGTGGATGCGCAGCGCGCCCACCGCGCGCACCAGCGCCGGGGCGGAGAGCAGGTGCACGATGTACGGGTTGGTCCCCGACCCCGCGAAGGTGCCGATGGGCCCCTCGAAGCGCGCCGGGTCGATGCCGGCGTGCTCCAGCGCCGTCCAGGCGCACTCCAGGAAGACGCGCCGCTGCGGGTCCAGGATCTCGGCGTCGCGGGGCGTGAGGTTGAAGGCCGCCGCGTCGAACCGCTCCGCGTCGTCCAGCGTGCCGAACGCCCGTACGTAGCCAGGCTGGTCCAGGGTGGCGGCGTCGACCCCGGCGGCCAGCAGCTCGTCGCGCGAGTAGTGGCGAATGGCCTCCACCCCTTCGCGCAGGTTCCTCCACAGCTCCTCGACGCTCTGCGCGCCGGGAAAGCGCCCCGCCATCCCCACCACGGCCACCTCCAGGCCGGTGCGGTCCGCGAAGCCGCTGTCTTGCTCTGCCATGACGTTCAAGCCGGTGTGCGAGTGTTCGGTGTGCCCGGAGCTCCGGAACCCGTCCCGCCGCGCATCGCCGCCGCCGTCACCCGTCGCGGCGGCGGCGGGCCGCCTCCAGCCGGCGGGACGCGGCCTGCTGGCGCACCCCGGCCCGCTCCGCCCCCTGTGACGCGGCGGACTCGTCCGCGCCGCCCCGCAGCCGCTCGGCCAGGGCGCGCACGGTGGGGAACTGGAACAGCTCCACCAGCGGCACCTCGCGCCTCAGCTCCGCGGCCAGCCGCGCCTGCAGCCGCGCGGCCAGCAGCGAGTGCCCGCCCAGGTCGAAGAAGTTCTCGTCCACGCCCACGCGCTCCACGCCCAACACCTCTTCCCACAGGGCGGCCACGCGGCGCTCCATCTCACTTCCCGGCGGCGCGCCGCCCGCCGCGCGCGGCAGCACGGGCGCGGGAAGGGCATTGCGGTCCACCTTGCCGCTGGAGGTGCGCCGCAGCGCCGGCAGGATCACCGTGGCGGACGGGACCATGTACGCGGGAAGCCGCTCGCGCAGCAGCCGCTGCACCTCGCCCGCGGCGGCGGGGTCGGCGCCCGGCGCGGGGACCACGTACGCTACCAGCCGGCGGTCGCCGGGCCGGTCCTCGCGCACGGTCACCACGGCCTCGGCCACGGCGGGGTGCTCCTCCATCACCCGCTCCACCTCGCCTGGCTCGATGCGAAAGCCGCGGATCTTGACCTGCTGGTCCATGCGGCCCAGGTACTCCACCTCGCCCTCCGGCGTCCACCGCACGCGGTCTCCCGTGCGGTACATCCGGGCGCCCGGCTGGTCGCTGAACGGGTCCGGGACGAACTTCTCGGCGGTGAGCGCCGGGCGGCCCAGGTAGCCGCGGGCGATGCCCCTGCCGCCCAGGAAGAGCTCCCCGGCGACGCCGACCGGCACCGGCTGGAGCCGGGCGTCCAGCACGCAGGTGCGGACGTTGGTGATGGGCCGGCCGATCGTGGCGCGGCCGGAGCCGGGCTCCACCACGCCGCTACTGGCGTAGACCGTGGCCTCGGTGGGGCCGTAGATGTTGGCCACGCGGCCCACCCCGCCGTCGTACAGCGCCTGGGCCAGCGCCGGGGGCAGCGCCTCGCCCGCCAGGTTCAGCGTGAAGCCTTCCGGCAGCGCCCCGGCGCGCAGCAGCTCGGCGGCGGCGCTGGGTACCATGTAGGCGGAGCGGACCTGCGCGGCGGGCACCCGCGCCAGCTCCAGCGCGTTCTCCACCAGCACCAGCGTCCCGCCGCGCACCAGCGTGTCGAAGATCTCGGCCACCGACACGTCGAAAGTGGCCGAGGTGGAGGCCAGCACCCCCGCCCGCTCCTCGGGGCGAACGTGCTCGTTCAGCCAGTGCAGCAGCGAGGCGACGGAGCGGTGCTCCACCTGCACGCCCTTGGGGCGGCCCGTGGAACCGGAAGTGTAGATGACGTAGGCCAGGTTCTGGTCCGCCACCCCGCTCTCCGGGGCCTCGTCGCCCGCGGCGGCGATCGCTTCCGCCTCGGCGTCCAGCCGCAGCACGCCGCCGCCGAACTCCGGCGCCTCCGTATCTCCCGCGGTGAGCAGGACGCGGACGGATGCGTCGTCCAGCATCCAGCGCACGCGCTCCGCCGGGTACGCCGGGTCCAGCGGCACGTAGGCGCCGCCGGCCTTGAGCACGGCCAGCATGGCCACCAGCAGCTCCGGGGTGCGCTCCAGCAGCAGCCCCACGCGCACCTCGGGCCCTACGCCCCGGGCGCGGAGCGCGTTCGCCAGGCGGTTCGCGCGCAGCTCCAGCTCGGCGTAGGTCACCACCGCGTGGTGGAAGCGCACGGCGGGGGCGTCGGGGGTGCGGGCGGCCTGCGCCTGCACCAGCCGGTGCACGCGGCGCTCGGCGGGGAGGGGGGAGGCGGTGCGGTTCCACGAGGCCAGCCGTTCCCGCTCCGCCGGGGCCAGCAGCGCCACCTCCGACAGCCGGCGGTCCGGCTCCGCCGCGACCGTCCGCAGCAGGGCGCCGAAGTGGTCCAGCATGCGGTCGATGGTGGCGGCGTCGAACAGTTCCGTGCGGTAGCCCAGGCCGCCGGAGATGCCCCGGGCGTCCTCGGCCAGCTCCAGCCCCAGGTCAAAGGGCGCGGCGCCGCTCGCCACGGGGAGGGGGCGGGCGGCCACGGTACCCAGCGCCAGCGTCTCGCGCGGGGCGTTCTGCAGCGAGAAGAGCACCTGGAACAGGGGCGTGTGGCTCAGCACCCGCTCCGGGCGCAGCTCCTCCACCAGCTTTTCGAAGGGAACGTCCTGGTGGTGGTAAGCGTTCAGCGTGGTCTCGCGGACGCGGGCCAGCAGCTGGCGGAACGCGGGGTCGCCGGACAGGTCCGTGCGCAGGACGAGCGTGTTGGCGAAGAAGCCGATCAGCCCTTCCGTCTCCACCCGCGTGCGGCCCGCCACGGGGCTGCCCACGCTCACGTCCTCCACGGCGGCGTAGCGGGCCAGCAGGGCCTGCCAGGCGCCCAGCAGCACCATGAACAGCGTGACGCCCTCCCCGCGGGCCAGCTCGCGCAGGGCGGCCGTGGTCTCGGCGGGAAGGTGGAAGGCGCGGCGGCCGCCGGCGTTGCCCTGCACCAGCGGGCGGGGGCGGTCCGTGGGCAGCTCCAGCAGGGGCGGGGCGCCGGCCAGCGCGTCGCGCCAGTACGCCAGCTGCGCCTCCAGCGCCTCGCCGGCCAGCCATGCGCGCTGCCAGGCGGCGTAGTCGGCGTACTGCAGCGGCAGCTCCGGCAGGGGCGACGGCTCGCCGCGCGCGAAGGCGGCGTACAGCGCCGACACCTCGCGCACCAGCACGCCGATGCTCCACCCATCGCTGGCGATGTGGTGCATGGCCACCGCCAGGGCCCACTCCTGGTCCGCCAGGCGGACCAGCCGCACCCGCAGGGGGAACTCGCGGGCCAGGTCGAAGGGGCGCTCGGCCTCGCGCGTGGCCACCTCGCGGGCCGCCGCCTCGCGCTCCGCCTCCGGCAACGCCCGCAGGTCGTCCACGGGAATCCGGAAGGCGAAGGGCTCGGCGATCACCTGCTCGGGAACGCCGGCCTCGGCGCGGAAGGTGGTGCGCAGCACCTCGTGGCGGCGCGCCATCTCGGTGAGCGCCCGCTCCAGGGCGGCCGTGTCCAGCGGGCCCCGCAGCCACAGGGCGGCGGGAATGTTGTACGTGGCCTGCCCCGGGTGCAGCTGCTCCATGAACCACAGCCGCTGCTGCGCGAACGAGAGCGGCAGGGGCCCGGTGCGCTCCGCCGCCACCAGCGGCGCGGCCAGCGGCAGCCCGGCGCGGCGCAGCGCCTCCACCCGCTCCGCCACGTCCGCGACCGTGGGGCCCTCGAAGATGGCGCGCAGGGGCAGCTCCACGGCGAACACCTGGCGGACGCGCGAGACGATGCGCATGGCCAGCAGCGAATGGCCGCCCACCTCGAAGAAGCTGTCGCGGACGCCCACGCGCTCCAGCTTCAGCACCTCGGCCCAGATCCCGGCCAGCACCTCCTCCACCGGCGTGCGCGGCGCCACGTAGCACTCCTGGTCCGCCATCTCCGGCGCGCGCAGGGCGCGCACGTCCAGCTTGCCGTTGGGCGTCAGCGGCAGGCGGTCCATCGCCACGAACGCGGCGGGGACCATGTGCTCCGGCAGCGTTTTCTGCAGGTGAGCACGAAGCATTTCGACCTCCCCGCCGCCGACCACGTAGGCCACCAGCCGCGGCTCGCCGGCCACGTCCTCGCGGACGATGACGCGGGCCTCGCGGACGCCGGGATGTGCCGTAAGGACGCTCTCGATCTCGCCCGGCTCGATGCGGAAGCCGCGGATCTTGACCTGCGCGTCCAGCCGGCCGATGAACTCCAGCGTGCCGTCCGCCTTCCACCGCAGCCGGTCGCCGGTCCTGTACATCCGGGCGCCGGGCTCGGACGAGAACGGATCGGGGACGAAGCGCTCCGCCGTCAGCGCCGGGCGCTCCAGGTAGCCGCGCACGACGCCCGCGCCCCCCACGTACGCCTCGCCGGGAACGCCGATGGGGACGGGCTGCAGCGCCGCGTCCAGGATGTAGATCTTCTGATTCGCCGTCGGCCGGCCCACGGAGACGGTGAGCGCGTCATCAGCCACGTGCTCCAGCACCTCGTACGAGCACCACGCCGTCGTCTCCGTGGGACCGTACATGTGGAGGAGGCGCTGGGGCTTGCCGTTCTTGATGAGGCGGCGGATGGAGTCCGCGTCCGCCGCCTGCCCGCCGAACAGCACCTCGCGCAGCGTGGCGAAGATGTCGGGCTGCTCGCGCGTCAGCTGGTTCAGCAGCGCCGTCGTCTGGTACAGCGTCGTGATCCCCTGCTCGCGGAGCGTCTGGCGCATCGCGGCGGGGGAGAGCAGGACGTCCCTGGGGATGCCAACCAGCGTAGCGCCGTTCAGGAAGGCGCCC
Source organism: Longimicrobium sp. (assembly GCA_036260235.1). Lineage (GTDB taxonomy): Bacteria > Gemmatimonadota > Gemmatimonadetes > Longimicrobiales > Longimicrobiaceae > Longimicrobium. The sequence continues at coordinate 16,269 of DATAAG010000278.1, read as the reverse complement.
CAGGCCTCGAAGGTCAGCGCGTCGAAGCTGGCGTTGCTCGCCTGCGCGATGCGATCGCCCGGACGCAGGTTCACGTAGTCCGTCTCCACGACCAGCTGGACGACGTGGCGGTGGGCGACCATCACGCCCTTGGGCGTGCCCGTGCTGCCGCTGGTGTAAACGATGTACGCCAGGTTCTCCGGCACCACGCCGCTCTCGGGCGCGACGGCGGACTCCGCCGCGATGGCCGCCGCGTCCCCGTCGAGGCGGATCATCGGGAGATCGAGGGAGCCGAAGCGGTCCGCGAACTCGCCGCGCGTGACCAGGACGCGGGCGCCGGAGTCCGCCAGCATCAACGCCACGCGCTCCGCCGGGTAGCCGGGGTCCAGCGGCACGTAGGCGCCGCCGGCCTGGATGATGGCGAGGATGGAGACGATCAGCTCCGCGCCGCGCTCCAGCAGCACGCCCGCGCGCGCATCCGGCCCGATGCCCAGCGTGCGGAGGTGGTTCGCCAGCCGGTTGGCCCGCGCGGCCAGCTCCCAGTACGACAGCGTCTCATCGCCCCACACCAGCGCGGCGGCGTCCGGATGCGCGCGGAGCTGCGCCGCGAACAGCGCGGGGAGCGTGGCTTTCCGCGGATACGGGCGATCCGTCCGGTTCCATTCGTGGACCACCTGCGCGCGCTCCGCCCCGTCCAGCAGCGTGAGGTCCGCCACGCGCACGTCGGCGCCCCCGGCCACCTGCTCCAGCACGCGGGCCAGCTGCTCCAGGATCCGCTGGACGGTTTCGGCCCGGAAGCGGTCCTCGTCGTACTTGAGCTCCAGGTGAAGCCGCCGCCCCGGTGCGCCGATGAACGTGAGCGGGTACGTGGTCCACTCCACGCCGCGGGCCCGCGTCACCCGCAGGGCCGGATCGGCCTCGCCGGTGCCGCCGCGCTCCACGGGAAAGTTCTCGAAGACGAACAGGCTTTCGAACAGGGGCGTGCCGCGCGGCACCTCGCTCCAGCCCTGCGCCTGGACCAGCGACGTGTGCTCGTGCTCGCGCGACGCGGCCCCGGTACGCTGTACCTCGGCCAGCCAGCCCCCCAGCCGCTCGCCGGCCGGCACCCGCACGCGGACGGGAAGGGTGTTGATGAACATCCCCACCATGGCGTCGGAGCCCTCCAGCTCCGCCGGGCGGCCGGAGACCACGTTGCCGAACAGCACGTCGTCGGTGCCGGCGTAGCGGGCCAGCAGCAGCGCCCACGCGCCCTGCAGCACCGTGTTCAGCGTGACCCCCCGCCGCCGGGCGGCCTCTTCCAGCCGCCCGGTGAGCTCCGCGGGGAGGTTCAGGACGCGTCGGGCGTAGCGCTCGCCCGCCCCGGCCGCGGGGCGGTCCGCCGGCAGGGGAGTGGGCGCGCGGAAGCCGGCCAGCACCCCGCGCCAGTGCCGCTCCGCCGCGTCGTGGTCCCGCCGCAGCAGCCAGGCCACGTAGTCGCGGTACGGGCGCACGGGCGGCAGCGGCACCGCCTGCCCCGTGCTCCACCCGCGGTACAGGCGCATCACCTCGTCCGCCACCCGCGACGACGCCCAGCCGTCCAGCAGCAGGTGGTGCACGCTCCACGCGATCCAGTGCACCTGGTCCGACACCCGGAACAGGGCGCAGCGCAGCAGCGGCGCGCGGTCCAGGTCGAAGCCGCGGGCGCGGTCGGCCGCCAGGTAGCGCTCCAGCGCCGCCTCCTGCTCGTCGTCCGAAAGGCCCGTCCAGTCCTCGGTGACCCAGGGCACCTCGGCCTGCGCCTCGACCCGCTGCAGGGCGCGGGGCAGCCCCTCCCACGCGAACGAGGTGCGCAGGACGGCGTGCCGGCGCACCACCTCGGCCCAGGCGCGCCGCAGCGCTTCCACGTCCAGCGCCCCCTCCAGCCGCTGCCCCACCTGCGCCTGGTACGCCTGCGTGCCGCCGCCGTAGAGGGCGTGAAAGAGCATCCCCTCCTGCAGGGGCGACAGGGGGTACAGGTCCTCGACCCGCCGCCCGGCGGTCACCGCGTCCACCTGCGCCTGCGACAGCCCCGCCAGCGGGAAGTCCGACGGCGTGCACCCGCCCGCCCCCGCCTGGCGGCAGTGGGCGATGAGGGTGCGCAACGCTTCCAGGTACAGCCCGGCCACCCGCTCCACCGTCTCGCGCCGGTGCACGCCCTCGGCGTACGTCCACTCCAGCTGCAGGACGCCGCCCGCCACGCGGCCGGTGACGTTCAGCAGCGCCGTCCGCCGGTTCTCGGGCGCCGTGGACGGCCCCAGCCGCCCGGCCGCGAAGCGCAGCCGCTCCGTGGCCGCCATCCCCTGGTCGAACTGGCCCAGGTAGTTGAAGCCGACCTCCGGCTCCGGCTGCGCGGCCAGGGCGGCGCGCACCCGCGGGTCGCGCCCCAGGTAGCGCAGCACGCCGTAGCCGATGCCCCGCAACGGCACGGCGCGCAGCTGCTCCTTGACCCGCTTGAGCCGCTCGCCCGGCCCGGCGGCGCCGGACACGTCCAGCACCACGGGGTACACGCTGGTGAACCACCCCACCGTGCGGGTAAGGTCCACGCCGGGGGCCACCTCTTCCTCGCGGCCGTGGCCCTCCAGCGCCAGCCGCACCCGCGCCCCGCCCGTCCACCGCCGCACCGCGTCGGCCAGGGCGGCCAGCAGCACGTCGTTCACCTGCGTGCGGTAGGCGGCCGGCACCTCCTGCAGCAGGGCGCGCGTCTCCTCCGCGTCGAGCCGAACGGTGACCGAGCGGGCGGCGCCCATGGTACGGTCGCCCTGGCCGTCGACGGGGAGCGGCGCCACCCCCTCCGCCCCCTGCGCCATCCAGTACGCGGCCTCGCCGTCGGGCCCCCCGGCGGCGGCGTACGCCTCCAGCGCCAGGGCCCACAGGCGGTACGAGCTGCTCTTGGGGCCCAGGTCCACGGGCTCGCCGCGCAGCAGCTGCCCGCAGGCGCGCTCCACGTCCTCGCGCAGCAGGCGCCACGACACGCCGTCCACCACGAAGTGGTGCACGGCCAGCATCAGCACCCGCCCCCGCGGGCCGCGGTCGAAGAGCACGGCGCGCCCCAGCGGCCCCCGTTCCAGGTCCAGCCCCCGCTGCCGCTCGGCGGCCAGGTCGCCCTGCGCGCGGTCCTGCTCGGCCGCGTCGAGCGCCGACAGGTCCACCCGCTCCAGCACGATCCCCACCTCGTCGGCGTGCGCCTGCTCCCACCCGGCGTCGGTGTGGCGGAAGCGCAGGCGCAGGGCGTCGTGGTGCTCCAGCACGGCGGCCAGCGCCGCCTCCAGCGTGTCGTTGTCCAGGGCGGGGTCCACCGCCAGCAGCACCGCCTGGTTGAAGTGCCCGGGCGCGGGCTGGTCCTGCTCCAGGTACCAGGCCTGGATGGGCGTCAGCGGCACGCGCCCCCGCACCCGCCCCTGCTCCGCCCCGACGGAGGCGCCGGCCACCCCGGCGCCCGCGGCCAGCGACGCGACGGTGGGGTGTTCGAAGATCTGCCGCGGCGTCACCTCCAGCCCGGCGCGGCGGGCGCGGGCCACCACCTGCAGCGAGAGGATGCTGTCGCCGCCCAGCTCGAAGAAGCTGTCCTCCACGCCCACGCGGTCCAGGCGCAGCACCTCGGCCCAGATGCCCGCCAGCGTCTCCTCGGCCGGCGTACGGGGCGCCACGTAGCGGCGCGCGGCGTACGCCGGGGCGGGAAGGGCGGCGCTGTCGAGCTTGCCGTTGGAGGTCCGCGGCAGCCGCTCCAGCACCACGATGGCGGCGGGAACCATGTACTCCGGCAGCGACTCGCGCAGGGCGGCCCGCAGCGCCTCCGCGTCGGCACGGCCGGCGACGTAGGCCACCAGCCGCCGGTCGCCGGGAACGTCCTCGCGCACGGTCACGGCGCAGTCGGCCACCCCGGCGCTGCGCCGCAGCACCGCCGCCACCTCCTCCGGCTCGATGCGGAAGCCGCGCACCTTGACCTGGCCGTCCAGCCGCCCCAGGTACTCCACGGTGCCGTCCGGCAACCAGCGCGCGCGGTCGCCGGTGCGGTACAGCCGCCCGCCGTCCGCGCCGAACGGGTCGGGGACGAAGCGCTCCGCGGTGAGGCCCGGCCGGCCCACGTAGCCGCGGGCCACCCCTTCGCCGCCCACGAACAGCTCGCCGGGGACGCCGACAGGCACCGGCCGCAGCAGCGCGTCCAGCACGTACGCCCGCGCGTTGGGCACCGGCCCGCCGATGCCGCGCCCGCTCCCCACCCGGCCGACCACGGCGTTCACCGTGGTTTCGGTGGGGCCGTACAGGTTCCAGAGCTCCAGCTGCGGGCGTGCCCGGCGGGTGCGCTCCACCAGCTCCCGGGGGAGCGTCTCGCCGCCGAGCAGCACCCGCTGCAGCGACGCCGGCACGCCGCCGCCCGCTTCGGCCAGGTCCAGAAGCGCGCTCCAGAGCGAAGGCACGCAGTTCAACGCCGTGCGGGGGCGGCCGTGCAGCGCCCGCAGCAGGGCGGCGGGGTCGCGTGCCTCCTCGGCGGAGGGGAGCCACACCGTCCCTCCACGGATCAGCGGCCCCAGCACCTGCTTGAGCGAGGCGTCGAAGGTGATGCGAGTGGAGGCCAGGAGGGCCGCGTCGCCCGTGAGGGCCGGCCCCGCGGCGTGCAGGTGGTTGTTCAGGCTGCGGTGCGACACGGCCACGCCCTTGGGCCGGCCGGTGCTCCCCGAGGTGTAGATGACGTAGGCCAGGTTGTCCGGCCCGGGGCGCCGCACGGGCCCCTCCGCGTCCGGGGTGTCCCCGGCCTCCGCACCGGGCACCACCACCGGCCCGCCGTGCGCGGCCAGCGCCGGGGCGGAGGCCGCGTCGGCCACGACCACCGCGGCGCCCGCGTCCCGGAGCACGTAGCGGATGCGCTCGTCCGGGTCCGTCGGGTCCACCGGGACGAAGGCGCCGCCGGCCTTGAGGATGCCCAGGATGCCGGCGACCAGGTCCGGGGACCGATCCAGGCAGAGCCCTACCGGCCGCTCGGGGCCCACCCCGTGGCGCCGCAGCGCCCGGGCGATCCGCTCCGCCCGCGCATCGAGCTCGCCGTACGTCACCGTCTCCTCTCCGCAGGTGAGGGCGGGGGCGTGCGGGGTCTGCGCGGCGTATCGCGCGAACAGCTCATGGACGCAGCGGCCGCGCGGAAAATCCGCCGCCGTGGCGTTCCACTCCTCCACCACCCGCCGCCGCTCGTCGCCGGCCAGCATGGAAAACAGGTCGTGGCGGGCGGAGGGGTCGTCCACCATCGCCTGGTAGACGCGCCCGTACGCCTGCACCATCGCCTCGATCTGCCCCCGCGACAGCTCCGACTTCTGGTACTGCAGCAGCAGCGAGGTGATTTCGGCCGTCACCGGGTGCAGCGCCAGCGCAACCACGAGCGTGTGGCTGGTCTCGGCCCGGTCGCGGACGCCCAGCACCTGCACCACCTGCTCGCGTACCACGCCGCTGAAGCTGTGGAAGCGCGTGAGGTTGAAGCTGGTCTCGTAGATGCGCGCGCCGCCGCCGTCGCGCTGCATCTGCGCCAGGGGGTAGCGCCGATGCGGGATCAGCTCCACCTCCGAGCGGAACGTCCCCCGCACCAGGTCGCGCCAGCTTCCGGGCGCCAGCTGCGCGCGCAGCGGCACCACGTTCAGGAACAGCCCGCGCACGTCCGCCCCGCCGCTCACCTCCGGGCGCCCGTTGGTGGTGATGCCCGTCACCACGTCGGTGTGGCCGGTCATCGCCTCCATCACCTTGAGGTGGCCGGCCAGCATCACGCTCTGCAGCGGCACCGCCAGCGTGCGCGCCAGTTCCCGCAGCCCCTCGCGCAGCTCCGGCGAAAGCCGGACGGGCGCGTTCTCCGTCCCCTTCGCCGACGGGTCGCGGAACGGCGGCGGCAGCCGGGGAAGGTTCCTGGCCGAGAGCCCTTCCAGCCGCTCCGCCCAGAAGCGGCGGCTCTCCTCCGAGCCCATCGTCGCCCGCTCCATCTCCACGAAGTCGCGGAAGCGGACGCGGGGCGCGGCGCGTTCGGGGAGCGGCTCCCCGCGCAGCAGGGCCGCGTAGTCGGTGAACACGTCGGCGAAGAGCGACGTGGTGCTCCACCCGTCGGCGATGGAATGGCACTCGGTCAGCGTCAGCTGGAAGCGGTCGTCCGCGCGGCGGTGCGCGTGCAGCTTCATCAGCGGCGCGCGCGTGAGGTCCAGGACGCGGTGGAACTCGCGGTCGCGGAAGTCGTCCAGGAAGCGCTCCTGCTCGTCGTCCGGCAGGTGGCGGATGTCTTCCACCGCGATCGGGACTTCGGCGGCCGCGTGCACCACCTGCAGCATCTGGCTGAAGCCGGACAGGTGCACCGAGGTGCGCAGGTTCTCGTGCAGCTTCACGGAGCGCTGCACGGCCGCGCGGAAGGCCGCCTCGTCCCAGGGGCCGCGGAAGTGGTAGCTGTTGACGTTGTGGTACGGGGGCGCGTCCGGCGTACGCGCCCGGTGGTACAGCATCCCGGCCTGCAGGGAGGAAAGCGGGTACGCGTCCACCGCGTCCGCCGGCAGCTTCGCCCGGTCCTCGTCGCTGATCAGGTCGAAGGGCCGGCGGTCGCGCGAGAGCACCCGCTCCATCACCTCCGCCTCGCCGCCGCCGCCGGCCGTGCGGGCCAGCGCGCGCACCGTCTGGTGGGCGAAGACGTCCTGGATGGCCAGCCGGACCCCGCGGTCGCGGGCCATCCCCACCACCCGCACGCTCAGGATGCTGTCGCCGCCGAGCGCGAAGAAGTTGTCGTTCACGCCGACCCGCTCCACGCCCAGCACCTCGGCCCACACCAGCGCCAGCGCCTCCTCCACGGCGGTCGCGGGTGCCTCGTACGGCACGGCCGTGGACGCCTGCTCCGGGTCCGGAAGGGCGCGGCGGTCCACCTTGCCGCTGGGCAGCAGCGGAAAGACCTCCAGCTCCACCAGCGCGGCGGGCACCATGTACGCCGGCAGGTGCGCGGACAGGTGCGCCCGCAGCTCGTCCGCCGGGACGGAGCCGGCCGCGCCCGCCGGGGTCCAGTACGCCGCCAGCCGCTCCTCGCGCACGACGACGGCGGCGGCGCGGACGGCGGGGTGGCGCTCCAGCACCGCCTCGATCTCGCCCGTTTCCACGCGGTAGCCGCGCACCTTCACCTGGCCGTCGGCGCGGCCCAGGTACTCCAGCGCCCCGTCGGGACGCCACCGCGCCACGTCGCCGCTGCGGTACAGCCGCGCGCCCGCCCCGCCGCCGAACGGGTCGGGGACGAAGCGCTCGGCCGTGAGCGCCGGACGCCCCAGGTAGCCGCGCGCAACGCCCGCTCCCCCCACGTACAGCTCGCCGCGCACACCCGCCGGGACGGGGCGCAGGCCGCCGTCCAGCACGTACAGGCGCGCGTTGCTCACCGGCCGCCCGATCGGCACCGGGCCCTGCTCGTCCGCCGCCGACCGCCAGTACGCCACCTGCACCGTGGTCTCGGTGGGACCGTACAGGTTCACCAGCTCGACGTCCGCAAGCGCGGCGAACACCGCCTCGCGCAGCGCGTCCGTCAGCGCCTCGCCGCCGCTGAACAGCCGCCGCAGGCCCGTCCACCCCCCGAATCCGCCCGACGCCAGCACCAGCCGCAGCTGCGACGGCACGACCTGCAGCGTGGTGACGCCGTGCTCCGCGACGGCGCCCGCCAGGTACGCGCCGTCGGCGTGGCTCCCCTCCGGCGCCAGCTCCAGCCGGGCGCCGTTCAGCAGCGGGGCGAAGATCTCCCACACCGACGCGTCGAAGACGAACGGCGTCTTCTGCAGCACCACGTCGTCCGCGCCCAGCGGAAAGCGCCGCTGCATCCACGCCATCTGGTTCGCCAGCCCCCCGTGCTCCACCACCACGCCCTTCGGCGTCCCGGTGGAGCCGGACGTGTACAGCACGTACGCGGCGTTCCGCGGCGAAACCTCCACCTCCGGCGGGGAGGCGGGGAACACGGCGTCCTCCAGCTCCGCGACCGGGACGACGGCCACGGGTGCATCCTCCCCGAACCGGTCCTCCACCCCCGGTCCGGCAACGACCAGCGCGAGCGCGCCGTTCTCGGCGATGAAGCGCAGCCGGTCCGCCGGGTAGCCGGGGTCCAGCGGCACGTACGCGCCGCCCGCCTTCAGCACGCCCAGGATGCAGGCGATGGTTTCCGGCGAGCGCTCCAGCAGCAGGCCCACGCGCGCGTCCGGGCCCACGCCGCGGCCGCGGAGCGCGTGCGCGACGCGGTTCGCGCGCGCGTCCAGCTCGCCGAACGTCACCGTCCCGCCTGCGCAGCCGAGCGCCACGGCCTCCGGCGTGCGCGCCGCCTGCGCCTCGAACGCGCGGTGCACCGGGACGTCCAGCGCGAAGTCCGCCGCCGTCGCGTTCCAGCCCGCCAGCACCTCGTCGCGCTCGCCGTCGTCCACCAGCGCGAGCGCATCCACCGGCGTCGCGGGCGCGGCCAGCGTGTCGTCCAGCAGCCGCGCGAACCGGCGCAGCAGGCGCGCGGCGCCTTCCGACGGCTGCGTGGCCGCGTCGTGGTACAGCGTCAGCCGCAGCACCGCTTCCCCGCCCCGCTTCACCCGCTCCGCCGACAGGCGCAGGCCGAAGCGGTCCGTCTGGTGCCAGCGCCGCTCCACGCTCCACGCCACCCCGCCCCGCACCTCCTCCCCCGCGCCCTCCGTGAAGTCGAACCCGAACCCCGGCTGCGCGTCCCCGCCGGCGGCCGCGGGGTCGGCGGCGTAGAAGTCCTGCCACGACCGCGACTCCGCCAGCGCCGCGTGGACCTCCGCGACCCGTGCCGAAAACGGCTCGCCCTCGCGGACGTGGCCCGGGACCGGGACGTACTTGGCGAACGGGCCCAGGCTGCGCCGGAACTCCGGGAAGGTGCGCCCCTCCACGCCCACCCCCACGGTGAAGTCGCCGCGCCCGGCGTGGCGGAACAGCAGCACCTGCCACGCGGCCAGCAGCCACGCCGCGGGCTCCACCCCGTGCGCCGCCGCCGCCTGGTCCAGCGCCGCGGAAACCGGCGCCGGCAGCGTGCGCTCGTGCGTCCCCGTGGGCCCGGCGCCGTTCACCCCCGCGGACCACCCGTCCAGCAGGGCGGCGCCGGAAGGCGTGCCCCGGCCGCTCCAGAAGCCGCGGCCGTCGCGCGCCTCGTCCGAGGCCAGCATCTCGTTGACCCACTCGGAAAAGTCCACGTACTGCACCGCCGCTTCCGGCTCGGGCGCCGCGCCCCCGGCCAGCCGCGCGTACGCGTCGCCCGCCTGGGACACCAGGTTGTCCAGCGTCAGCGCGTCCGCGCACTGCGCCGGCAGCGCCAGGTACAGTGCGTGCTCGTCGTCCGCCCGCCGGAACAGCGCCGCCCGCAGGGGCGAATCGCCGTCCTCCAGCGCGCCGGACAGCGAGCCGAGCCACGCCGCCTCCTCCCCCGCCACCTCGTGCGCCGGCAGCGTGGACAGGTCGCGCCGCTCCAGCCGCACCCGGGCATCGTCGGCGACGACCTGCACCGGCAGGCCCACTCCGGGGAGCACCCGGAAGCTGGTCCGCAGGATCTCGTGCTGGCCCGCCACCGCCGACAGCGCCTCCTGCAGCGCCCCGCCGTCCAGCGCGCCCCGCAGCCGCACCGCGCACCACGCGTGCAGCGGCAGCTGCGGCGCCGCCTGGCGCAGCGACCAGACGCGCACCTGCTGGGGGGACAGCCTGAATCCCTGGACGGCGGTTTCCGTGGGCATGCTCGTTTCGCGGTGGGGGTAAGCTCGGATCGGGAGTTCGGGGCGCGGGCTACAGGTCGTCGCGCTCGTACGGGTCGGCCATGGCCACCAGCACCTTGCGCGCGCCCCTGAACGGCTCACGGGCATGCGAGGCCAGCATGTTGTCCACCAGCAGCACGTCGCCGCGCTCCCAGTCGAACATCACCGTCTCGGCCTGGTAGGCGGCCCGCAGCGTTTGCATGGTCTCGTCGTCGATGCGCGAGCCGTCGCCGTAGTAGGTGTTGTTGGGCAGGTCCTCTTCGGCGAAGTCGGCCAGCAGTCCGTCGCGCATCTCGGCGGGAAGGGTGGTCACGTGGAAGAACGTGGCGTGGTTGAACCAGCTGCGCTCGCCCGTGCGCGGGTGCACCGCGCTGGCCGGGCGGACCTGGCGGGTGCGCAGGCGGTTGCCCGGCTTCCACTCGCACTGGATGTCGTTGCGGGCGCAGTACGCCTCCACCTCGTCCGGGTCCGCGGTCTGGAAGACCGTCTGCCAGGGCAGGCCCAGGCCGTCTCCGAAGTTGCGCACGTACATCCACCCGTGCTCCGCGAACTTCGCCCGGACGTCGCTGGGCACGCGCTCGAAGACGCGGCGCGTGTCGGCGATGGGCGTCTGGCCGCCCTCTTCCGAAGGCTGCAGGCAGCAGAAGAAGAGCTTGAGCGGGAACCGGCGCGCGTACGAGTGCTCGTTGTGCAGGAAGATGCGCTGGTCCGCCGGGTGGTCCGTGCTGGTGTAGATGCGGTTGCCCTCCTCGTGCCGCGGCGACGAGCGCTCCCTGTACTCCATCAGCTCGCCCACCACCGCCTCCACGAAGGCGTGGAAGTCGTCGGAGCTCTGGATGGGAAAGCCGCGGAAGAGCACGGCGCCGTGCTTCTGCAGGCGCTGCTCGATCATATCGCGGTGGGCCCGGCCCCAGGCCACCGGGTCGAGCCCCACCACGGCGGGGCGAATGACCAGCGGCAGGGGCTGGCCGGGGTTGAACAGCTCCTCGCGGACGAGGGCCTCTTCGCCCCCGATGGCGCGGCGGGCGGCGGGCCGGAACGACGGCACGGCGGGCGGGGCCGGAACGGCGGGTTCGGTCGTGCTCATGCGGTTTTCCTCAGTCCGTGGTCTGCGTGATGGGAATCGCCTCGCGCCGGATGCCCTGGAACCGCACCCGGCCCGCCTCTTCCGCCGCGCGCGCCCGCTCGGCGCGCAGCGCGCGGTCCTTCTCCTCCAGCCCGTCCAGCAGCGCCTCCACCCGCACGCCGGGGTCGGCGCAGGCCCGCTCGACCACCGCCAGGAAGTCGGCGCGCACGGACTCCACGGCCGCGGGGTCGAACAGCTCCGTGCGGTACGCCAGCGTGCCCACGACGTCGTCGGGGGTCTCGGACAGGTACAGGCACAGCTCGAACACCGAGACCTCGGACGGCTGGGCCACGCGGCTCATCCGCACCCCCTCCAGCGGCACCTCCCCGGCCGGCGCGTTGTGCAGGCCGAACATCACCTGGAACAGGGGGTTGCGCCCCGTGTCGCGGCGCGCGCCCAGCTCCTTCACCAGCAGCGAGAAGGGCACCTCCTGGCAGCGGTAGGCGTCCAGGGTGACCTCGCGGACGCGCGCCAGCAGCTCGCCGAAGGTGGGGCCGCCGGAGAGGTCCGTCCGCAGCACCAGCTCGTTGATGAAGAAGCCGATCAGGGGCTCCAGCTCCGCGCGGCCCCGCCCTGCCACGTCGGCGCCCACCACCACGTCGCGGGTGCGGGCGTGGCGGGCCAGCACCACCTTGAAGGCCGCCAGCAGCAGCATGAACAGGGTGGCGTTCCCCGCCCGCGCCGCCGCGCGCGCCCGGGCGGCCAGCTCCCGCCCCAGCCGCACGTCCAGCTTGCGTCCGCGGTACGACGGCGCCTCCGGGCGCGGCCGCCCCCCCGAAAGGTCCAGGGTGGGCAGGTGCGCCAGCTGCCGCTTCCAGTACGCCAGCTGCTCGCGCGCGGCGTCCGACGCGGCCCACGCGCGCTGCCAGGCCGCGTAGTCGGCGTACTGCACCCGCAGCGGGGGGAGCGCGGGCGCCGTCCCGGCGCGGAACGCGGCGTAGCAGGCGCCCAGCTCGCGCACCAGCAGCCCGGCGGACCAGCCGTCGAAGACGATGTGGTGGAGGTTGAGCAGCAGGACGTGCTCGTCGGGGCCCGTGCGGGCCAGCACGGCGCGCAGCAGGGGGCCGCGCTCCAGGTCGTAGGCCGCCGCCAGGCCGGCGGCCAGCCGCGCCACCTCGGCGGCGCGGGCCTCCTCCGCCAGCGCCCGCAGGTCCGCGCGCGGCAGGGTGAACGGCGCGGCGGGAAGGATCACCTGGCGGGCGTGGCCCTCCACCGCCGGAAACACGGTGCGCAGCACCTCGTGCCGCTCGATGACGGTGGTGAAGGCGCGCTCCAGCGCCTCCGCGTCCAGCTCGCCTCCCAGGCGCACGCCCAGGGGCACCGTGTAGCCGGCGCCGGTGTCCTCGGCCCGGTCCAGGAACCACAGCCGCTCCTGCGGAAACGAGAGCGGCAGCGGGGCGGAACGGTCGGCCGCGGTGATCGGCGCGGACGCCGGCGTCTGTGCCCCCCGCAGCGCCTCCACCCGCTCCGCCACCCCGGCGACGGTGGGGGCCTCGAAGAGGGCGCGCAGCGGCAGCTCCACGGCGAACGCCTCGCGGACGCGCGAAACGATGCGCATGGCCAGCAGCGAGTGGCCGCCCACCTCGAAGAAGCTGTCCTGGATCCCCACGCGATCCAGGCGCAGCACGTCGGCCCAGATCCCCGCCAGCACCTCTTCCACCGGCGTGCGCGGGGCGGCGTAGCCGTCTCCGCAGACCAGATCGGGCGCGGGAAGGGCGCGGACGTCCAGCTTGCCGTTGGGCGTCAGCGGCAGGCGCTCCATCCCCACGAACGCGGCGGGGACCATGTACTCGGGAAGGCTCCGGCGCAGGTGCGCCCGCAGCGCCTCGCCGTCCGCGCCGCCCACGACGTACGCCGCCAGCCGCGGCTCGCCGGCCACGTCCTCGCGGACGATCACGCGGGCCTCGCAGACGTCCGGATGGGCGGTGAGGACGCTCTCGATCTCACCCGGCTCGATGCGGAAGCCGCGGATCTTGACCTGCGCGTCCAGGCGGCCGATGAACTCCAGCGTGCCGTCCGCCTTCCAGCGCAGCCGGTCACCCGTGCGGTACATCCGCGCGCCGGGCTCCGCCGTGAACGGATCGGGGACGAAGCGCTCGGCCGTCAGCCCCGGCCGGTCCAGGTAGCCGCGCACCACCCCGCCGCCGCCCACGTACGCCTCGCCGGGGACGCCGGCGGGGACGGGCCGCAGGTCGCGGTCGAGGAGGTAGATGCGCTGGTTGCCCGTCGGGCGGCCGACGGAGACGGTCCGCGCGTCGTCCGCCACCTGCTCCAGCACCTCGCAGGAGCACCACGCGGTGGTCTCCGTGGGGCCGTACATGTGCAGCAGCCGCCGGGGCTTGCCGTTCTTCAGCAGCCGGCGCACGGCGTCCGCGTCCGCCGCCTGCCCGCCGAACAGCACCTCGCGCAGCGTGGCGAAGACGTCGGGCTGCTCGCGCGTGAGCTGGTTCAGCAGCGCGGTCGTCTGGTAGAGCGTGGTGATGCGCTCCTCGCGCAGCGTCCGGCGGAAGTCGGCCGGCGACAGCAGCACGTCCTTCGGAACACCCACCAGCGTGGCGCCGTTCAGGAAGGCGCCCCAGGCCTCGAAGGTCAGCGCGTCGAAGCTGGCGTTGGACGCCTGCGCCACGCGGTCGCCCGGCTGGATGCGGACGTAGTCCGTCTCCACCACCAGCTGGACGACGTGCCGGTGCGCCACCATCACGCCCTTGGGCCGCCCCGTCGATCCGCTGGTGTAGACGATGTAGGCCAGGTTCTCGGCCGTGGCGCCGCTTTCCGGAGAGTCGGACGATTCCGCCGCGATCGCCTCCGCGTCCGCGTCCAGCCGGACCGCCGGCAGACCGGCATCCACCGCGGCCAGATCCGCCCGCGTGACCAGGGCGCGCGCGCCGCAGTCGGCCAGCATCCGCGCCAGGCGCCCGGCGGGATCGGTGGGATCCAGCGGCACGTAGCAGCCGCCGGCCTTGACCACGGCGAGGAGGGAGACGATGAGCTCCGCGCCGCGCTCCAGCAGCACGCCCACGCGCGCCTCCGGGCCCACCCCCAGCCGGCGGAGCCGGTGCGCCAGGCGGTTGGCCCGCGCGTCCAGTTCCGCGTAGGAGAAGGTCTCGCCGCCCCAGACCAGCGCGTCGGCGCCGGGCCGGGCGCGGACCTGCGCGGCGAAGAGGCCGGGGAGCGTGGCGCCGCGCGGGTACGGGCGCTCCGTCCGGTTCCATCCCTCGACCATCTGCGCCCGCTCCTCGTCCGCCACCAGCGTGAGGTCGGACAGGCGGGGGCCGGCGCCGTCCGCCAGGGAGGCGAAGCCTTCGAGAAGGCGGCCCAGGTGGCCCAGCATCCGCGCGACCGTGGCACCGTCGAAGCGGGCGCGCTGGTAATCCGCGTGCACCACGAACCCGGCGCCGGACCCCGCGGCCACCAGCGCGACGGGGTAGCTGGTGTGCACCTGGCCGCCGCGCGCCACCACGCCCAGCCCGCGCGCGCCCTGACCCATCGACTCGCCGACGGGGTAGTTCTCGAACGCAAGGATGCTCTCGAACAGCGGCGTCCCGGCGGGTACCCGGCTCCACCCCTGCACCTGCGTGAGCGGGGTATTCTGGTGCTCGTGCATCTCCGCGTTCCAGGCCTGCAGCGCGCGCAGCCACGGCAGCACCCGCTCGCCGCCATCCACGCGGACACGCACGGGGAGCGTGTTGACGAAGAGGCCGACGATCCCCTCCACCCCCTCCACCTCCGCGGGCCGGCCGGAGAGCGTGGCGCCGAACACCACGTCGTCCTCGCCGCTGTAGCGCGACAGGAGGAGCGCCCAGGCGCCCTGCACCATCGTGTTCAGCGTCAGCCCGTTGCTCCGCGCGGCGGCATCGAGCCGGGCCGCCGCCTCGCGCGGAAGCCGCAGCGTCTCGCGCCCGAAGCCGCGGGCGGCGGGGGCGGGCGTGTCCACGCCCAGCGGCGTCGGCGCCGCGAAGCCCTCCATCGCCCCGCGCCAGAAGCGCTCGGCGGCGCCGCCGTCGCGGGCCTGCAGCCAGGCCACGAAGTCGCGGTACGGGCGCGCGGGCGCCGGCTCCACGGCCAGCCCCTCGGCGTACGCGCCGTAGAAGGCGGACAGGTCGCGGAAGATCAGCGGGAGGCTCCACCCGTCCACCACCAGGTGGTGCTGCGTGCACACCAGGTGGTGCCGGTCGTCCGCCGTGCGGAACAGTGCCAGCCGCACCAGCGGCGCCTGCCGCAGGTCGAAGCCGCGGGCGCGGTCCCCGGCCAGGTACGCCTGCCGCCGCGCCTCCTGCTCGTCCGCGGAAAGACCTCGCCAGTCCTCGCGCAGCAGCGGCGGCTCCACACCGCGCCGCACCACCTGGACGGGCGCGTCCAGCCCCTCCCAGGCAAAGCCGGTACGCAGCGCGGGGTGCCGCTCCAGCGTCTCGCGCCAGGCGCGGCGGAAGGCGGCCTCGTCCAGCCGGCCCACCAGGTCGTAGCTGGACTGGCCCAGGTACACGCCCTCGCCGGGCGCGTACAGCGCGTGGAAGAGCAGCCCCTCCTGCGCGGAGGAGAGCGGATACACGTCCTCCACGTCCTTCTGCCCGCCGGCCACCCGGTCCAGCTGCGCCTGCGTGAGCCTCGCCAGCGGGAAGTCCGACGGGGTGAATCCGCCCGCCTCGGCCGACGTGCAGTGGGCGATCAGCGCGCGCAGCTCCTCCGCGTAGCGCTCCGCCACGGCCTGCACCGTCTCGGGGCGGTGCAGCGCTTCGCTGTAGCCCACGCTCACCCGCAGCCGCCCGCCGCGCACCGCGGCGCTCACGCGGATGGGGTGCGCGTGGCGCCACCGCGGGCTCACGCCGGCGCCCGCCGGCTCCGGCGCGGGCGCGAACAGCGAGTCGGGGTCGATGGTGGTGTCCAGCTGGCCCAGGTACTCGAAGCGCACCTGGGGCGCGGGGAGCGCGGCCAGCCGCTCGCGCGTTTCCGGCGCGGCCAGCCAGCGCAGCGCGCCGTAGCCGATCCCCCGGCGCGGGAGGGCCCGCAGCTGCTCCTTGACCGCCTTGAGCGCCCCCGCCTCGTCCCCGGCCCCGGACAGGTCCAGCAGCACGGGGAAGAGCGACGTGAACCAGCCCACGGTCCGCGAGGTGTCCACGTCTTCGAACAGGTGCTCGCGGCCGTGGCCCTCCATCTCCACCAGCACGCGCTCGCCGCCCGTCCAGGCCGAGATCGTCCGGGCCAGCGCCGCCAGCAGCGCGTCGTTGACCTGCGTGCGGTAGGCGCGGGGCACGTCCTGCAGCAGCGCCCGCGTCTCGTCCTCGTCCAGGGTGATGGAGAGCGTGCGGGGGGTGCCGGCGGTGTCCGCGCCGGCGCCCTCGGCGACGTCCAGCGGCAGCGGCGCCACGTCCGCGCGCGCCGGGTCCGTCCAGAACGCCAGCTCGCCGTCGAAGCCGCCCTCGC